>JACRLR010000066.1 GCA_016219645.1 Nitrospirota bacterium | reverse complement strand
AGGGAAAGCGAAGAAAGTGGTACTCACCGCCTGCATGCGCAAGTTGCTGACGATTCTCAATGCGATGCTGAAACATCGGACGCCCTGGCAAGAAGTGGGGGCACACCATGCCTAAATCTCAAGACAGTTGCTGACACCGTTCCCCCCCGACTTTTCTTCTCGCCTATTTTCCATCCGTATCCTGACTGGACTTCATTGCCATGTTTTGAACCTTCTTAGTATAAAGTCAGGGGGACGCCACTTCCAAATCACAACACTAAGTATAAACGCGAAGGCGCAGGAAGAGATGATCGGAAGTCTTGGCTAGTTCCAGGACTAAGCGGAATAATGCCGACGACCGCTCCGATGCTAATGATAAGCGGAATACCAAATGGCACCAGCGAGAGCACAAGAAGGATTCTTGGATTCATTTTTCTCCTCTCACTTCTTACACTTCTAACAACCGAGACTTAATAACGGAAGATACAAGGACCGTTTTTCACGTTCCCAGTTTATGGGATTGACTCAGAGACCGTCATTGCCGATTTACCGGATTTGCCACGCTGCTTCTGTTGAGCACATGGGTTTGGCTCGGCTGGAAGGGATGTGGACTGAGGCGCTCGGCATGGCGTCTGCCATATCTCACGAGGTGGTGACGGCCACGCACGACGGCATTGCGACGCTTCGGCGCAGTTTTATAGTCGTGCGTGGTGAGGTGTCATACGGTCCAGTCGCAGTGGAAAACCGTCGCATCATGGCGACGCCGAAGCTCCACTCCCTTCGTCAACCGAGCCTCTTCATATTTCTGCGTTCTACTCCGTCGCTTTCTTAGCCTCAGCAGCCCGCTGTTCAGCTGACTGCTCCAATGTACCTTCCACCTGACGGGCCTGATCCATCGGAGTCTGTATTGCATCAACCGCGGCCTGTCCTGCAGCCTGCGTTGCCGCACTACCGGACGCAGCCGCAGCCTTCGTCTTCTCTATCGGCGTCTCCTGATTACAGCCCCATAGCCCCACTACCGCCAGCAATCCGACAACGAGGACCATACTGCATCTGGATTTCTTCATCTCAATCTCCTCAGCCCTATTCACCGTCGAGTGAACTATCACTTTACAAGGGGTGGCTGAGATGATCCCAACTGCGCGCGTCTTCCCGATCTCCCATTTCATTTTCAAGGGTGGCCTGGTCGATCCTCGATTGCGCGCGTCGAACGAGCACATTCTGATCGTGCGCGTTCCGCGAGCAGGAGGACGGCCAGGCTACCCTTCACATCCTTCTCAGGCCGCGCGTTGCGCGAGCACGGGGATCGCCTCAGCTACCCCAGCCCCCTTTTCAGCATCCTGCTCAATACAATCGTAGTCGCAATGTCACGAACGGACAAGCTATTCACGCTATTGCTGAAATCGCTTCGCGTTTCGCTTCATTGACTCCCCCATGTCGTTTTGTTAGCCTCAAGACCCGCCGCATTGCTACCGATAGAGAAGAAGGAAAATCCGCAGCGTTTTGGCGCCCAATCCCGAAAGGAGTTCCGATGGCTAGCTCAATCGCCTCCCCCGACATGCTTGCTGAACTGCAGAACAAGGCCACGCAGCTCCGGATCGAAAGTGTTCGTGCGACGACTGAAGCCGGGAGCGGGCATCCGTCCAGCTGCTGTTCGGCTGCGGATATTGTTGCAGCCCTGTTCTTCTCTGTCATGCGGTATGATCCCAAGAATCCGAAAGCCCTCAATAGCGACCGGTTTGTCTTGTCAAAGGGCCATGCAGCTCCGTTGCTCTATGCCGCCTGGGCCGAGGCAGGGCTCTTCCCAAAAAGCGATCTCTTGAAGTTGCGCACCTTGGCCTCGGACCTGGAGGGGCACCCGACTCCTCGCTTGCCGTTTGTCGATATGGCCACTGGCTCGTTGGGGCAAGGGCTTCCAGTCGGCATCGGCATCGCCCTGAACGCAAAATTCGTCGATAAGCTGGATCACAGGATCTACGTCTTGATGGGCGATGGAGAATCAGTCGAGGGATCCAATTGGGAAGCGGCTGAGGTCGCACGTCATCATGGGTTGGATAACCTCTGCGCCATTGTCGATGTGAATCGGCTGGGGCAAAGCGATCCCACCATGCTGCAACATGACATGGAGGCCTATCGCTCCCGGTGGGCCGGCTTTGGGTGGCAAGCGCTGGTGGTCGACGGGCACGATCTTGCCGCGCTGCTTGAGGCGTTCGATACTGCCGCCGGCACCAAAGGCAAACCGACTGTGCTCCTTGCCAAGACGTTGAAGGGGAAGGGTATTTCCTTTATGGAAAACCATCCCAGCTGGCATGGGAAACCGATCCCCAAAGGCGCGGAGACCCAACAGGCGATCGATGAATTGACCAAACAATTGAAGGCCAGCAGCACGGCTATCTCGATTCGGAAACCGTCAGTGCCGGTCCAGGGGCCTTCACCGATCAGTCCCCTCCCGCCGTCGCCCTACAAGATCGGCGAGGCAGTCGCCACCCGTGAAGCCTTCGGCCAGGCCCTTGAGATATTGGGCTCGGTCAATCCGCTGGTTGTCGGCCTGGATGCCGACGTGAAAAATTCGACCTACACCGACAAGTTCGGCAAGAAGTTTCCCAATCGGTTCTTTGAAAACTTTATTGCGGAACAAAACATGCTGGGGGCCGCAGCCGGCTTAGCTGCCTGCGGGAAGATTCCCTTCGTGGCGACATTCGCCGCCTTCTTTACCCGAGCCTACGATTTCGTCCGCATGGCAGCCATCAGCGGTTCGAATATCAAACTGGTTGGCACCCATATCGGCGTGAGCATTGGAGAGGACGGTCCCTCGCAGATGGGATTGGAAGATATTGCAATGATGGCGGCGCAGCCTGGCGTCATCGTGTTGTACCCATCCGATGCGACCTGTACCTATCGGCTTGCCGAATTGGCTGCCTCCCACAAAGGGATGGTGTACATCAGGGCCGGCCGGCCCAAGTCTCCTGTCCTGTATGGACCGGAGGAAACGTTCCAGCTCGGCGGGTCGAAGGTCATTCGCCAGAGCGCGTCGGATGCCCTGACGATCGTGGCGGCCGGCGTTACGCTCTTCGAGGCCCTGAAGGCCTACGACACATTGAAGGCGGCCGGCATCTCCGTGCGGATCATCGATCTGTACAGCATTTCCCCTATCGATCGCACCACGTTGCTGGACAGCGCCAGGGCCACACAGGGACGCATGCTCACCGTTGAAGATCACTATGCTCACGGGGGCCTCGGAGATGCGGTGCTCAGCGCCGTCGGACCAGAGGGCATCAAGGTGCATAAACTCGCTGTTCGCACAATCCCGCACAGCGGGAAGCCGGACGAACTCGTCGATCACTTTGGCATTGGTGCTCGCTCGATTGTCGAAGCAGCCAAACGAATCACGAAATAAGCCCTCCTGCACCGCTCTTCCTCATGAGTGTGATGAGATTGCTTTCCTGAACGTTCTGTCAGGATCGGTCCGCCAACGTCTGCGTCAGGAACCAACCGAAGCCCGCTAGCCCGCATTATTCACGAGGGTTCGTGACGAAACCGCCGAGACGCCAAGCGAGACGGGCGCGCGGAGCCGCGAGGGAGGGAAGCATACTTAAACAGTATGTTGACCGACTGAGCGGCGAGCCCGCCCGCCGCCAGGCCTGTCGCAGCGGCGTGTCAGCGGTTGCAGTAGAAGCCTTCGTGAATAATGCGGGCTAGGGCAGTGGCTGTTCGTGGAGAAACATCAGTCCGGCGATGATCCCGCATCGCGTGCGAAACTGGTGGGATTTCACTCGCCCGCTCATGGTGCGTCTTTTCGAGTCTGGGGGGCCGGGGCTGCCGTGATGCAGGACTGCATAATTTCCGCGCGGCATTGCCATGACGTGGCCGCCGTATTGAGATGGCGAACCAGTTCTTCCGGCGTGGTCATATCCACGGTGATATCCACCAAGACGTGATCGGGTATGCGATGAAAATACACGGCGTTCACACCCTGCAAGGTGAGCAGCGCCTTGCTTAGCTCGTTCTCATGGGTGTCGCAGCCAGGTCCAGTCAGCATGACGGGAACTCTCTCCATGGCAGCGTGGCTGGCTCCGATCGGCTGAAATACGGCAAGACCCACGGTGAGCGCCATCGCTAGCATCAGACAGGTGTGCCTGAGCACGGCCTTGCCGTCTACATGAGGCTGTAGGCAGATTGCGGGTATGCTCTTCGCGAAGGGCGTCTGCGTCAAGGTTGCGTATCTGCGATGAACTGTTCGCGTCATCGGAATACTTGTCTGCAGGGAGGCGATCTGAAGCCCGTGGGTAGGTTCATCGAGTTGTCGGAGCATGCGAAGCTCCGGTATGGGCAGGCGGCAAGGATGTCGCCGCCTGCCCGTCGCCCTTTACGGCACTTCGACGATGTCGGCCTTCATTGGACCCAGCACGGAAAGAAGTTCGTTCTTTTCCCTGGCTGGCACGTTGAACGTATCCAATGCCTTGACAAGGTCTTCTACCAAGGCATTGAAGGCAGCCGTCGTGACTTTCATGCCGGCATGCGCTGTTTTCATGTCTTTTCCCTCATAGGTGCAGGGGCCGCCGCTGGCTTGGCAAACCTGGTCGACCAGCTGTTTCTTCAGGTGCACCAAATCGGTATTGGCAAAATACCCGTTGATGCGCTTGTCTTGGCCCACGATGCTGACGAACTTGCCGACGACGGCCGTGATAGGGCCTGTTCCGCCGAGCCGTTCATAGAGTGAGGGCAACGGAGCATCGGCTGCCCACACCGGCGCTGAGCTCAACAGCAAGGCGACGGTCAGCATAGTCTTGATGGCGCGAGAAAGTTGTTTCATGAACGGCGCTCCTTTTTTGAGAGGTAAGTGAGGGATTCCTTCGAGTGCACGCCTCTATCATACTTCTAGTCGTTTAGGGTTTCCAGGGCGTCAGTGGCATCAGCGGAGCATCCTTGGCTACCGGTGTAACCGTCAGAGCGGCAATGGCTCCCCGAAGGGCTCCAGTGAGCGAATGCGTCACAATCGGATAGACCCCGGGTGATTCGGAGACTAAGTCGAATGTGGCGGCGCTTCCGGGTCCCACAACATAGGTTTGCACCCCTGTAAGTTTATTGGAGGGGTTCCCGCTCTCGTAGACGTTATCCCAAATCTCGCCGATCGGGTGGAGCGAGGAAAACTCGTTGGGGCCCGCGTTCACAAAATAGATCCGGACCCGCTCATTCGGTTTCGCCTCCAGCGCTTCCGAGCCGATGAAAAAGGGATGATACTTGAAGATCCCTCCGTTGAAGACCGTATAGTCGAACTTCCGGGCGAACATGGCCTCGACATCGTCGGGGTTCTTCCAGAGCTCTGATTGGACTAACAAAAACTCCCGGTGCGCTTTCGGCCAGACCTTCGGATCCTTGGGATCGACGATAATCGCGCCGAACATGCCGCGCGCGACGTGCTGGATCATGGGCGCCGCTCCGCAATGATAGAAAAACACGCCGGGCTTCTTCGCCACAAAGGTGAAGGAAATGGTTTCTCCCGGATTGATGGCCCGGTAGTTCTTCAGGAAATCGATTTCCGCCGCATGGAAGTCCATGGCGTGTGGAAAAAAGTTGGTCTTGGGATTCTCCAGCGTGAAGTTGACAGTGTCGCCTTCCGTGACCCGCACGGCCGGCCCCGGCATCTGGCCGTTGAACGTCCAGGCCTTATATTTCGTTCCCGTTCCTTCAATCACGATTTCCGCTTCCATGGCGGTCATCTTGATGTCATGGGTCTTCGCAGATGCCTCGGAGGGCAATCCCATCAATCCGGTCATCGCAAGGACCATGGCCCCTGCGATGGCCATCAGTTGAGGTGATTGTCTTTTCATCATAGTTGAGCTCCCTTCTGAAATGGTTGGGCGAACTTCTGCAGGCAAATGTGCAACTGGTGTTTTCTATGTGAGGGTCTCACAGGCACTTCGTCTGTGTGTGAGAAAGAGAATAACACAGCAAAACTCTTTGGTGTATATCGTAGTGTCCGGTTAAGAGTCAAGCCCTTTGTTAATCCCATGTAGATCGTAAGTTACGTGGTCCGGTTTTGTAGCACATGATCTGTCCGGTTCTTCCTGTCGAGTCTTTCAACCACGCGCGAACATGTTTCGCCCACCGTTGCCCGAGGATCAACGATTTGGAGTTTTCCATGGAACACGGCTTAGCGGGAGGGAGAAGGTTTGCATCTCCCTCCCTTGTTTTTTGGCAAAGAGATAGTTTATACGCTCGGGGCATGGTCTAAGCAAGCTCTACACGTTGTTGCCATACGAGAGGCAAGGTAACGAAATGCTACGAGGACGACGCTATTGGCTGATGAAATCGGAACCACGAGTCTTTTCGATCGATGATCTTGCACAATCCCCGAGACGGACTACCTGTTGGGATGGTGTACGGAACTACCAGGCGCGCAACTTCTTGCGTGATATGGCTGTCGGCGACCAAGTGCTTTTTTACCATAGCAACGCCGATCCGCCCGCTGTCGTAGGGATTGCAGAGATCGTGCGGACTGCCTATCAGGACGAAACGCAGTTTGACAAGACCAGCCACCACTACGACCCAGCCAGTACTCCCTCTGCTCCACGATGGGATATGGTGGACATCCAGTATCGTCAGACATTCAAATCCAGTCTGTCACTCGACCGGCTGAGACAGGAACCGAAGTTGAAGAACATGATCTTGCTGCGAAAAGGATCCCGCCTCTCTGTTCAGCCGGTGACGGAAGCCGAATGGATGCTGGTGCTCAAGTTGGCCGGTGTCCAGGCTGACTAAGCAGGCATCTCTTTGCTCTTTCGCCGCGGCTGTACGATCACTCCTGACCACAGGCGAGTTCCCACAGAGCGGAATTGATACTTTCCGGTTCAACTGGGAGCCAGCGGTCCTTGTCTACATATCCATCAACCCGGATACCAGATCCCATCTGGAGTGAAAACTCCGTATACGCGAGCAATCGAACAAGCTTTTCGCGGCAGTCGAGTTGTTTGTGAGTCGTTGTCGATAAGAATCTGGAAGGGCCTCTCGCACTTCCTTGCATCCACTTAAAATCGATTAATTGCCACACCGTCGCCAAATTCCCTTCTCTGCGAATGGTGTCCGCCTCGATGTACAGAGTCTGTAGTCCCGGCAACAGATTGTCTTTCTCAACTGCCACCCACTCCGCATAAGCTGGAACATTGCTCACAAACAAAACTGTGATCAGCTGCCAGAAACCCATGAGGTAGACTGACGGCGCCTTAACGGGATGTCTCATTCTGCCCATACCAAGACGTCACAGGGAAAAGCGCACAATCAGGGCACATCTCCCGCGCAGCGTACGCCGAGTGTTGGTCCCCAGTAGGTCACTTCATCCCACCCTCGATAGCTGGCCCGGAGATCCGGTGGTTTTTCGTTCCATTCCCCGCCCCGCAACACCCGGAAGGAGCCACGTGCCGGTCCCTGTGGGTCTCTGACCGGAGACGTCTGGTAAAAGTCCTCTGCGTACCAATCCTTTACCCACTGTGACACACTACCGACCAAGCCAAAGACCCCATAGGGCGATGCTGTCGCCGCCTGGCGCCCAACAAACTCGGTTCCGTTGACGCCGGTCCTAAGCTCTCCATTTCTCACACGACTCTTGATCACCTCTTCGTCATTGCCCCAGGGGTAACGGCGGCCATCCGTCCCTCGAGCCGCCTTTTCCCATTCAGCTTCTGTCGGCAATCGTTTACCTTGCCACTGGCAAAAGGATCGCGCCTGGTTCCAGGTAATGTTGGTCACAGGATGCTGCGTGCGGTGAGGGTCGTCGAATGTCTGGCGATCTTTGGGCGGCGTACAGCCCCCTCCTTCAACACACTGTCGGTACCCTGCGTTCGTCACTTCATAGATGTCGAACCAATAAGAACTGAGATACACTCGATGCATCGGACGAGCATCTTGCTGCCCATCCTCCGCACCCATTAAAAACTCTCCGGCTGGGATCACGACCATCCCCTCCGGTTGAGCAATCCCGCGCTGAGTCAACTGCTTCAGTTCTTCTTGCTGGGCCGTCCGTAATTGGTCGTTCACCCTCACGATCGCCTCCTCGTTCTGTGCGCTCGGCGCCTGTTCACGCACCGGGCTCGGCTGTAGGCGCGGCAAGGCAGAGTCCCGAGGATCGTTCTTTGACGATGCTCCGGCAACCTGATCTGGAAGCGGTGGAATCGAGGCAACCTCGGTGTTCCTGACTGTCTCGATAAGAACCGTGGTCTTGACGATTACTTTGGTAAGGACTTCGGCCGCACCGCCTCCCTTAACATTCTTCCTCCCTTTCCCGATCATCGCAAAGTCGAAATCCGGAATATTTGCGAGGAGAGGCGTGGCATAGCTAATTGGCAGCGCAAAGGACATCCCTTCCGGGACGATGCCGGAAGGATGGGTAAATTTGGTGGTCAGGAGGCCCACTACCTCTCCGCGTCGATTGAAGATGGGGCCTCCGCTGTTGCCGGGATTGATGGCCGCATCCACTTGAAAGACCCGCTGGACACCCTTTGTCCGCACCGCTGCGATCCGACCACGGGTCACAGAGACCTCTCGGAGGCCAAATGAAAATCCCACGGTGACAATTTCTTGATCGAGTCGGACGGCGCCCGCATAGCCGATGGGTGCCTCCGTCAGTCCCACCGTTTCAATCTTGAGCAAAGCGAGGTCGTGTTCAGAATCGGTGCTGATGATGGTTGCCGGCGCGCGGAAATCTCCAGCTGTCACGACGAAGACCTTCTTAGCATTGGCAACCACGTGGTCCGCGGTCAATATATACCCGTCACTATGGACAATGACCCCACTCCCTGCCGGCTTTGCAGCAGATGTCTCCACTCGATCGGCTCCCCAAAGATTACCGGAGCCGACGACGATCACTACGCACAAAAACACAGCCATCCGTTTCATGGTCGAATCGGGATCACCACACTGATTGCACCGGCATTTTGTCCGAGTCTAAGTCCTTCACGGGGATAACCGGTCCTGTCCGGTGCTCCTTTGGGATCACCGTGGCAATCCAAGCATTTCCTTGTCGTATAGAGCGGAAACATGAGGCGCAATAATCCGCTTTTCGAAGTCACTTCGCTGATCACTTTTTCACGTGGATATGAGGGCTCGGCAAAGGCCTCCAACGCCGCTCGTTCCATCACATCAGGCGCATTGAGTGGATTACGAGGCTCCAGTGCCGTCTGCTTGAGCCCTACGTGCGTCCGTTCCGTGAATCGGGCGGCCACGCGCGCACCGAAGATTGCCGGAATTAACTCTTTGAGTTCCCTGCCTGGTTGATCAGCTTGCCGGTGGGCCTGTTCGACCACCTGCCTACTGACCGACACCAGTTCTTTGAGAAGCTTCTTTGCCCGAGGCGAAATTCTCGCAGCCTCTAGATCTCGAAGATCGGTACCTGAGCGACTGTAAAAGATCTCCGTTAATTGTCGCTCAAACATGTCCGGGGTAAAACCTTTCTCAATTGTTTCGTGATCGCCCGACAGCACTTGCTGCTCATTGATCACATTTCTCCCGGAATCGAGAAGGATCGCCAGGAGGCGAGCAGTCGTCTCAAGTTCAAGAATAGTTTTGAGGGAGAGGCCGGATTCCGGCTGACGATCCTTCGCACAAACACCTTCGCCCTTTGCCCAACCGGCCATGGTGCAGGCCAAGAGCAATGCGATAATCCACCGCAAGCGACTAGCCATAACATCGACCCTGCCGCGTATGCATGGTGGAACAACTTGCGAGATCACCCCAACAGACCGGGAGCCCTCACTGATGGATGGTACGTTTGGTCATAGGTGAAGTCAAGCCATGCAGGCGGCTTGACCTATGCACACATGCAAGCAGACATCGATCGCGTCGTTACCTGTATCAGACAATTGGCCATCGCAAGACCGCTTTATGAAATACGGAACGGGGAATGTCCATGGGGGCCGACGTAACCATCTAAGGAAGGTCTGATTTATTCTCCGTTCATGATGTGCTAAGGGTAGCGCAGCACTGAACGGGAGGCGCGCCCATGCAGCAATCGACATTTGCCGAGGTTACGTTTGAACAGTATCGCAAGCCCACTCGCCGGGAACGGTT
>JACRLR010000065.1 GCA_016219645.1 Nitrospirota bacterium | reverse complement strand
GAGCTGGTCAGCAAAGGCGCCACCAATGCGCTGTCCTCGTCTATCGGGGGCCTGCCGATGATCGCGGACGTGGTGCGTAGCTCAGCCAACGTCATGAATGGAGCCCGCACCCGCTGGTCCAACTTTTTCCACGGACTCTTCCTCCTACTGGCCGTGGAGTTTATCCCTGGTGTTCTCAACATGATTCCGCTGGCGGCGCTGGCCGGCATGCTCGTGTTCATCGGCTTCCGATTGGCGCATCCGAAAGAGTTCATGCATGCCGCGCATATCGGCAAGGAAGAAGTGCTCTACATGGCGGTCACGACCATTATCGTGGTGGCGGTGGACCTGCTGTGGGGTGTCATCATCGGATTTGCCCTCGCGGTCGTGATCAATGCGATACGGGGCGTCCGCTCATTGAAAGCCGGGGTTTCGGTTGAAGAGAAGGGCGACGCGCTAACCCTGAAGCTCAAAGGCGCGCACGGCTTCATGAATTTTGTTTCGATGCGCGGCCAGATGGATATGCTCCCGCCGGGCAAGAAGCTGACAATCGACTACAGCGGTGTGAGCTATATGGATCACACAGTGAATGAGCGTTTTCACCTGTTCAATGGCGAATACGCCCTGACGGGCGGCAGCGTGACCACCGTTGGCAGGGAAGGCCTCAAGGCTACCTCGCACAGTGAGGTGTCGGCTCTGGTCCGAGGTTAACGGAGGAAATGACCGGAGCGTGACGTCCACCTATCAAGGGTGAGCGTCATATTTCCGTTGGTAGGGCACAGCTCCGGTTCTTCAGAATCAGGGGGAGGTCATCATGCGTATTGTCATTGGCGTGGGGTCGGCGAGAGCAACCTTTCCCGCGGTGAAACAAATCGATTGGCTCTATCGATTGGACGAGGTTGTACTTGCACATGGGGCCAAGATGGAAGCCATGCAAGAATATGGCAGACTCCGTGACGCCGCGCTGCAGTCTGGTCGCGAGCATCTCGAAGAATGCCGCGCCCTGCTATCGGCTGACATCCCTTCTATCCGGACGTTGTGCCACGTTCAGGATCCCTCCTCCTTTGTTCTCGACACCGCCGTTACGGTGAATGCCGACGTCATCGTCATGGGCACCCGCGATTTGAGCCGGCTGGCTGAGGCGTTTATCGGCAGCGTGTCGCACCGCGTCCTCGTCCATTCAACGGT
>JACRLR010000064.1 GCA_016219645.1 Nitrospirota bacterium | reverse complement strand
GCGGTGCGTCGCGGACGACGGGCGGAGTTTGCATCCTTCGCATGGGAGGGAGAGATTCCGGATCCTCAAGATCCGCTCACCTGCGAACGGTCATGCATTCACGTCAATGGACCCTTGAACCCCCGTCAAGCTGCCCTGCTGAGGTGGACCAGACAGTTGATTGAGCTCCGGACTACGGTTCCATCGCTGGGAACCGGAGGCGGCCCATCCGAACACCACGTCTGGACTTACGAACAAGATAATGTGTTGGTCATCCATCGCCGGGGAGATCAAGGGCCGGATGCCCTGTTGATCTTGAGCTTCAACGGCGCGCGGACGCCGGTCCTTCTCCGGGAGCCGGGGGGACATTGGCGTCTTCGACTGGGCTCCACGGGACAGGAGGGCGAGGTGGAAAACCGGGAGCGTCCTCCGCAAGAGATGGTCATTATGTCGGAGGGTGCGGCTCTCTCTCTAGAGGCATACACCGCGGCGGTGTACTTACGGGTGGCATGACCTCAATGGTGGAGAGTTGACGCCGAGACTGACTCACGCGCGCAAAAACTCCTATGACTGACACGTCCACAAGCGAGCCCACTGTGCCGGTGTCCACGTACCGGCTGCAGCTGAATCGAACCTTTCCCTTCAAGGCGGCGACCACGATTGTCCCGTATCTGTATGACTTGGGTATTACGGACTGCTATACCTCGCCCTATCTGAAGGCGATACCCGGTAGCGAACACGGCTACGATGTGGTGGATCCCACCGTGCTGAACCCCGAGCTTGGCACCGAAGACGAGTATCGCGAGTTCATCCGTGCGCTCCATGCACACGAGATGGGACACATCCTCGATGTCGTACCGAACCACCTGGGGATCGGACGGTCAGCGAATGCCTGGTGGTTGGACGTGCTCGAGAACGGGCCCAGCTCGCGCTTTGCGCAACTGTTCGACATCGACTGGCATCCGGTCAAACGAGAATTGGAGAACAAGGTGCTTCTGCCGATCCTCGGTGATCTCTATGGAACGGTCCTGGAAAATCAGGAAATTGTTTTGGTACACGAGGAGGGGCGGTTCTTCATCACGTACTAT
>JACRLR010000063.1 GCA_016219645.1 Nitrospirota bacterium | reverse complement strand
TTGGGAACGCGTTTCGCGCACAACGTGAGAGGAATCGTACCTGCCTGTAAATCGATCGACGGACGCCGCATTGGCTGTGACCGGCGACAAACCAAGGAGCACTCTTATGGAACTGGGATTTATCGGACTCGGTAAGATGGGGATGAACATGGTGACGCGCCTTCGGCGCGACCAACACCGCGTCGTAGCCTACGACCGCTCGAGCGACTTGATCAAACAGGCCGAGGTCCAGGGTTGCATCGGTTCTTCGTCCCTGACCGATCTGATCGGTAAGCTCAGCGCTCCACGTGCCGTCTGGATCATGGTTCCATCCGGCGCCCCCACCGAAGAAACCATCCAGGCCGTTGCTGCATTGTTGCAACCAGGTGACACCATCGTGGACGGTGGAAATACCAGGTTTCATGACGATGTCCGGCGGGCTGCCGAGCTCAAGAAAAAAGGCATTCACTATGTTGATGCGGGAACCAGTGGAGGGATCTGGGGACTGAAAGTCGGCTATTGTCTCATGGTCGGCGGAGAAGACGCAGCCGTCAAACGGCTTGAGCCGGTGTTCAAGACCTTGGCACCTGAAAACGGCTGGGCCCATGTCGGCGCGGCCGGTGCCGGGCACTATGTGAAGATGGTGCACAACGGCATCGAGTACAGCATGATGCAAGGCTATGCCGAAGGATTTGAGCTGATGTCGAAGAGCGAATACAAGCTGGACTTGGCGCGAGTGGCCGATCTCTGGATGCACGGAAGTGTCGTCCGGTCCTGGTTGCTGGAACTGGCCGCGGGCGCGCTCAAGGACGATCAAAAGCTGGAAAAACTCAAGGGGTACGTGCAAGATTCCGGCGAAGGCCGCTGGATGATCGCCGATGCCATCGAGAAGGATGTGCCGGTACCCACCCTCACGACAGCGCTCTTTACGCGGTTTCGCTCGCGGCAGGACGAATCGTTTGCTGAAAAGATGCTGGCGGCCTTGCGAAACGCATTTGGTGGCCACTCGGTCCGACGGTAATGGTCTGGCCTCATTGAGGAGATCCTGATGACTCACGCGAATAGTCAACGAATCGATATGCACCCCACGCAGGAACCACTGCCGCCGGTCGAGCCTTGCACCCTGGTCATTTTCGGAGGTTCAGGCGACTTGGCTCGTCGGCGATTGATCCCGGCAGTCTACAATCTCCTCCTCGA
>JACRLR010000062.1 GCA_016219645.1 Nitrospirota bacterium | reverse complement strand
TTGACTTAGCCACAGGGCCCAATTGTTGATCCTTATTGAGGGGAAGTCCATGGACATGGACTTCCGGCAACTCAAGCACGTCTTCATGGTGATCACTCTCATGGGTGGCCTCATCACCGACCGCCGCATAGAGCACAGCCGGCCACACCAAGACAACAGCAAAGAGTGTTCTAACAATCAGTCCCATGCATTCCATTCTACGCTATCAATGACCGGATGCTCAAACGGGCCACACCTTCTCACCCGCCCACCCCCGTGCGCCAAGACGCGCGTCACTCCGAAAGGCCGCAGGCGATGTGCGAACCGGAGGCGTACCCTCTTGAGGTACGTTGAGGATTCGCACAAGCCGAGAACGCAGTTGATGGCCCGTTTCAGCATCCGACTAGAAGAACCATTGCCCGCGGAAGAAGAACGACCGCGGCATCCCGGCATGAGAGACACCGAGTCCGATGCTGCCTTCGCCCTGATTGATAAAATACTTCTGATCCAACGCATTCACGATATCGAATCCGATCAAGAACTTCTGCCCCTGCCAGGGCAACGGAATGATATGGCTAATCGAAAAGTTATAGATCGTGTAGGTCGGGCTATGGGATGAGTTGGTTTTGGCACCTTCTTCTGCCGTCCGCAACCCCGACCCAAACAGAAACTGGCCGGTGAGGGTCGTCCGATCGAGCAACCGGTAACTCAAGATCCCCGAGGCACTCAACGTCTGCTGATGGTCGCAATGGACGCCGCTGCGCGAATTGATATCGGCGATTTCTTCGAAATGCACCAGATTATGCCCGGACTGCAAGCCATAGCCCTTACACTGGCCCCAGGCGATGTTGGCCCGACCCGTCAGATTCTCCATGAACCAGACCTTGAGCGCGGCATCGGCCCCCCTGGTCCATCCCCGTTCAAAGGCAATATAGTTCAGCAAAGGAGTCGTGCCTAACTGGTGTGCGTCCGAAAGATAATTGGCGAGCTTATAATACCCCGTGAGCTGGAGAGTTGCCCAATCCGTGAGTGCATGGACGCTGCCGATTTGGAAGTAATGGGCCCGCTCGGCCCGTGGCTGATTATTGGTCGTATCTTCTGGATTCGCCCTCGTTCCCTCTGTATTCAAGCTGGTAAAGGCAACCCTCTCGAGATTCGGAGGGGTAAAGAGCCTGCCATAGTACACGTGAAAGGCGTTGGCCGAGTTGTATCTGTATGTGACACCGACCCTGGGACTAATTTGCCCCTCGTCACGAAGGTACTGCACCGTGTCCGCACGGAGCCCGATATTAAAGGTCCAATGTTCATTCGGTGTCCACTGATCTTGAATCCAGAACTCCTGTCGCCATCCGACAAGCCGGTTGTCGCCACCGGCGTTGATCACGCCTCCAGTCGGAAATCCCCCGAGGTCCTGAAACGTAAACAGTCTCGTCTTATTGATCGCCTGGGTCCGATCGATCTGGAACCCGGCCTTGATCAAGTGTTCCTTGCTATGGACGAATGTGTAGTCCAACCGCACGCCACCCGAATAACCGGTGCGGTCTTGGCTGCCGGCCGAGAAGGGTTCTTCTACATCCGGCACATAGGCGAGCATATTCAACGGATCTGTCCTAAATATCGCTCTCGTGTGACGAAAATACCCTGCCAAACTGAAAAAGTTTCGGGTATTGATGTCGTGGCGCCACACCAGGTGGCCGTATTGGTTATTCTCTTTCTGATTTTCATCCACCATTTCCGACGGCACCGGAGTAAATCCTCCGGGCAACAAGCCGAGAATAGTCGGATTCACCGCCAGTCCAGGGGCCGTCGGGATCTGATATTTCGCGATAGAATTCAAGAACAACAGGGTAACGTTATTGTTATTGTCGTACTGATAGTCGCCGCGAAACATGGTCTGGTTCCGCTCGCTCTGACCATGAAAAATGGAGTGCCCGACGGTCGGGGGCTCGATGCCTCGATTCGTCGCCGTGTGAGTATTTAGAAAGTAGTAGCGAAACTTCTCGCCGATCGTGCCTCCATATTCGAATGACGGGTTGATCGTCTTATTCGACCCGCCGAACATCTGGACCGACCCAAATCCCGGCTTCGTGCCGCTCTTCGTCGTAATGTCGATGAGCGCCGTCGTTTTATTTCCCACATTGGCTTCCATCCCGCCCAGCACGATATCGGCCCGCTCCCAGGCCCGCGGTGAAATGACATCAGAAAACGTCGAGGAGACCGTATCAGGAATCGGCACTCCATCGATCCTGAGTTGAAGATTCGCATGGTCCTGCCTGATATGAACCTGCTTCAACGATCCATAGGTCGCGCCCGGAATCGTCAGCAACACGTCGTGTAATTCGTTGTTGTTGCCTCTCGGAAGAATGTCGATCTCCTTCCGGCTGAGTGAATAAGTCTCGCTGGATGCCTTGGTCTGGATGGGGGGTAATGGTGAAACCACCTCCAGCGACACCTCTTTGGTCTTGGAGAGCGTCAGAGTGACGGGATTCACCGGCTCTTCGCCAAGCGTCAACACGACATATTCACTCCGATAGGTCTCTTGTACGGCACTGACGGAGTAGGTCCCGCCCTCGGGGACGGCGACTTTGAATTCGCCGGCCTCGTTCGAGACTCCGGATGACACCATATCACCTGCTTGATTCTTCACTTCGATGACAGCCTGCGGCACACGTCGAAGGTCCTGTTGTTGCACGACTCCCTTGATCGTCTGGGTCTGCTCGCTGTCGGCTGCCTGAATGACCGAACACATTCCCCCAACGACCGCCACGACGATCGTCACGACCGTCGCATTGAACGCACGTTTCACACATGAGTACATCACGCTCCTCCTCACTCACAAATCCACAAATAATCAAGAGAACGGATGGACGAGGCGTACCTAGATCACACGCCTGTCGACCATCCTGACTGCTTGGCTTGGTGGCTCAGCTATACTTGAGGAGGAGCGCGGGAAGGGCCGATAAGAGAGAGCGCAGCCGATAGCAATACCGATTCAGACGGAAGTTCTTGCGGTCGGACAACA
>JACRLR010000061.1 GCA_016219645.1 Nitrospirota bacterium | reverse complement strand
CGTTTCTGATGAGGACCCGGTGCGCGAATGTCCATCAGGGCCCGAACCCGAACAGGGGTTCACCACGAGGCCGAATATATGCGTGCAGTCAGACCCTATCGCCATGACCCGTGACCTTGCACCGGAGGGGGAGTCCATATATATCCTGCTATTCTCACAGAGATCGAGGCACCAGATGCACGGCACCGGCTTTGATCGCCGCCACAACTGCCGAGCCCTTTTCGAGGCCAAGTTCTTCTCTGGCTCCTTTCGTAATCACCACGCGCAGGGGAAACCCGCAATCGACCGTGACCGTCACCATCACACCTCGCGGCAGCACCTCTGTCACCAGGCCGGATAAATGATTGCGCGCGCTGGTGACGCCACTCCCCGCCTGTTCGAGCAAGACATCTTCCGCGCGAATGCAGACGTAGACGGCCGAGCCGTTCACGTCCGCTCCTAAACCCTTCAACGTCACACCGTTTACCGACACGCTCGCCAGCCCATTATCGTTCGCGACTACTTGCCCCTGCACGACGGTTTCAATCCCGACGATCTGCGCCACCTCCGCATTGGCCGGCCTGGAAAACACCTCTTGCGTAGAACCGGTTTGAAGAATCGTGCCACCCTGCATCACCGCAAGGACATCGCCCAACGTCAAGGCTTCAGCCCAATCATGCGTGACGACGACTGAAGGAATCTGCAGCTGCGTCAACAGGCCTCGCAGCTCTCCACTCAAGCGACTGCGTGTCGGCGCGTCCAAGGCCGACAGAGGTTCATCGAGCAACAAAAGCTGCGGTCGTCTGGCGATTGCGCGCGCGAGCGCGACACGTTGCTGTTGGCCACCTGACAACTGCGCAGGCTTGGCCTGTTCGAGCCCCTGAAGTTGCAATAAGTCGATCAATTCACGGACACGCTCCCTCCGTGCCTCAGCCGGAAGATCGCTCAATCCATATTCAATGTTGCCGCATACAGAATGGGTGGGGAAGAGCGCATAATCCTGCGGCATGTAGCCGATCCGCCTCGCTTGCGGCGAGAGTCGAATATTGGCAGCCGCATCAACCCAGGTCGTCGAGCCGAATTGAATCCGTCCTTCTTCCGGCCATTCCAAGCCGGCAAGACAGCGCAGCAGGGTCGTTTTCCCGGATCCTGATGGCCCGAAGAGAATCATCACGCGCGGAGGGTCGAGCGGCAACGTGAACTGTGCCGCAGCGGTAAATCGACCTGGATAGGTTTTGCGGCAATCGACTGTCAGCGTTGCGGCCATACAGCCCAGACCTTTCGATTCATCGCATACACCAGCAGCAACACCCCGTAGGAAACCACAAGCAACAACAGCGCCGTCTTGGCAGCCCCGGCATAGTTGAGGGCCTGCACCTCATCGTAAATATCGATCGAGACCGTTCGCGTTTCGCCCTCGATGTTGCCGCCGACCATCAGGACCACGCCGAACTCTCCAAGCGTATGGGCAAAGCTCAGCACCGCGCCTGTGATGAGACCTGTTGTAGACAACGGAACAATCAGCTGAAAGAAGGTCTTGAGCTTAGACGCCCCGAGGGTCCAGGAGGTTTCGATCAACCGGCGATCGACTTGCTCAAAGGCTGCGGTAAATGGCTGCACGGCAAACGGCAGACTGTAGAGAATCGACGCGAGGAGCAGACCTTCGAAGGTAAAGGGAAGCGGATGCCCGACTACGTCGCTATAGAATCGACCGACCGGACTGTGCGGACCGATCGCGACGAGAATATAAAAACCCAGTACCGTCGGAGGCAGCACGAGCGGAAGCGCGACCACCGATTCGACAATAAACTTCCAGCGCCATTTCGAGAATGTGAGCCAGTAGGCGATGGGCAACCCGACAACCAGCAGCACAACCGCCGTAAGCAGCGCGAGCTTGAAGGTGACCGCTATCGCAATCCAGTTCATCGATTACCCGGCCGATGGAACGGTGAATCCATAACGTTTCATGATCTCCTGCCCTCGCTCACCTTTGATAAATGCAAGAAACTGTTTCGCAGACTCCTGCTGCTTCGACGACTTCAAGATCACAGCGCCCTGCTCAAGAAGCGGGTGGGTCTCTGCGGGAACCTCCCAATATGTCCCCTTCGATTTCATGGCAGGAGCCACAGCCAGAGACAACGCGATGATCCCGATGTCGCACGCTCCTGATTCAATAAACTGCGCTGCTTGCGAGATGTTTTCTCCCAAAATGAGTTTGTCCTTGACCTGGTCATAGACCTTGAAATGTTCCATTGCCGCCACAGCGGCCCTGCCGTAGGGGGCATGTTTGGGATTGGCGATGGCGATTTTCCTGATCGCCGGCTCGCGCAAAATCTCCAGCCCCCTGGAAAGATCGAGATGCGAATCCTTGCCGGCCCACAAGACAATCCGCCCGACGGCATACTGATACAGCGAGCCCGGAACGGTCCGGCCGGCTTCCTCCAATTTCCTCGGATACGAGATGTCGGCTGAAAAGTAGAGATCGAACGGCGCGCCATTTTGAATTTGCGCATAGAAATTGCCGGAGGATCCAAGCGTCAATCTCACCTGATTGCCGCTCGCCTTTTCATACTCCATCGCAATTTCTCTAAAGGCGAAATTCAAATCGGACGCCGCTCCAATCGTAATCACCTCGGCAACGGCAACGTTCACGCCTGTGATCATGAGCATACAGAGGGCAATGATAATTTGAATCATAGGCTGACCTCCTTACAGTCTGACTCTCACCGAAGCATAAAAATAATCCGAATCTTTGTTTCCACCGGCGGGCAGTTGGGCGAGGATGGCGGGGCTGTCAAAATAGGATCCCTTGAACCAATGCACGTACCCGAAATCAAAGTCCATGTTTTGTCTAAGAGCCCATAGGGGAGCCCATTGCGCACGAAGTTCCACATCGTGCCCTAAATAGTTTCCTGCCCCTCCTGTGGAATCCTGTACGAGGCCACCCGAATACACCGCAGCCGCTTCCGCCAGATACCAGAACCGTTGTTTGACTGTGAGCAGCAAATTTTCGTCAGGCTTGAGGATCAACCTCCAACCGGGACTACTGATGTTGGACCGGAAAAATGGCCCCCAAATTCCCGTGGGCATTAAATCAAACCGACGGGCGCCGAACAGGGGGTCGAAGTCTCCGTTCTGGCTTCCTCCTGGAGTACGAGTGCCGCTGGCGTAGGTATACTGCGCCAAAAACCGAGGAGTCCAAGGCAGATTAAACGTATACCCGGCTTCAACGTTCGGGTTATAGGCAAAATGATCGACGTTGCCCAAGTGTCCCGTTTGAACGGCCCCCTCGAATTCATAATCGAATTCGTTGATCGCGGGAGACTTGAATAGGCGAAGACCGTAGGTACCATAGGTACGCTGAAGAGCTTTATTATTAAGTTGTTGATCGTTTAACCCGAAATAAAACGCATTGACGTTGAACCAGGGAAAGTGCGCACTCTCCACGTAGGTTCCCCAGAAGACACTCCTTGCAGTCTGCTCGTCGAGTTGTGCCTCATTCCGAATGACCGGCTCTACCAAAAAGGTCCTGAACCGCCAGGTTTGGCCTTCGCCGATCTGCCAATGGACTCCATCGAAGGCATTGGTGGTATTTCGGAAATCGTTTCGGGCAACGTACCGACGCATTCCGAAATCCATGGTCATACGACCGAAATGCAAGTCTGTTCGCAATACACTCCCCCCGACATTGTTTATGGTCAATGATCCGAATAGCTGCAAGATGTCAAATTGGTTGACTGTCGTGGTATTCTGGAAATCCCCCGGCTGATCGCTCGACAAGGCCCGCGAATCCTGCCCTTCAAAGAGAAACCTGAAGGGGCCATTGCCCCCCAATCCTACGCGCGCCCTGGATCGGAGGAGCAACTGGGCATCGGTTCCCCCGTTTCCAATTGCCTGGGTAGATCGCCAGGGATGGTCGTACGATTCAAATCTGGTCCGGTTTTCGAGGCCCAGGTCAATCCAATCTGGTAGGTGCGTTGCGGTTTTCACATATCGGGTCCATTCGAGTTCTCTCCGTAGATTGAGGACCGCATCGGCTGGTTCGATCCAGTTTTTCCCCTTTTGTGCTGAAACTTCGAGGTATCTCTCGTCCGTGATCAGCCCCTTCGTGAGCATGAGCTTGAGTACAGGGTCTTCCGCGCTCCGAAACCCCCACTTTCCGTCCTTCCGCACCATTTCTCCATATTCAACTGCCCTCACCGGGCTCGTTCCAACAACAAAGAGAAGGATGCTCAGCAAGGCGCACCACCAGCTTCCTTTGACCATCGATCCTCTCTTTATGCGCAAACGCAATTCGTGAACCATCACATCTACAGGCTTGTCAGCCGACACGTAACGGATGGAGCTTGCCTGTTTCACTGGTGTCATATCCCCCCAGAGCTTCGATCTCATTTCGAAACGGACGGCTGACGAGGGTCTCGAACAAATGAGCTAACGTCGGATGGGACTTCAGATAGGCTTTGGGCACGACAAGGTCGTAGCGCGCGGCTTGAAGCGGTACGAAATCGAGCTCATAGAGTTGCGCCGCAGATCTTATACCGACTCCGACATCCGCCTGGCGGCTTGCAATCGCGCGCGCAACTTCGAAATGCGAGGCGACGATCGTGCCATAGCCCTTCACCTGATCCTGATTGATTCCTGCTGCGCGCAACCGCTGATCCAACAACAGCCTGGCCCCGGAACCCTCTTCCCGATTCACGAGTGTGACGTTGGGATCGGCTACATCACTGACTGCACGAATAGACCTGGGATTACCTGTTCGAACGAGCAGGCCCTCTTCCCACGTCGCAAACGTGATGACCTCATAGTTCGAACCTTTTAATAGTCTCCGAAGAAAGGGCAGGTTTGACTCCCCGGTCGCCGGATCGAAGAGGTGCAGACCTGCGACATGAACCTCGCCCCGCTGCAGGGCCTGAAGCGCCGCCATACTCCCCATCGTCCAGCCAACGACGGAGGTCTGGTCCTTGTGCCGCCGCATGTGCGCACCGACGAGAAAAATTGCGGGATCACAACCAGCGACAGAAATTTCCTGTTCAATCGCCTGGCGATCTCGAGAAAGTTTCACCCGCACCATGGCGCCCGATGTTTGACCCTGCGCCTCGACGACATAACCATCGGCAGGAACGGTAAAGGAAAGCGCCTCCCCCAATCCGCTGACCGGTCGCACAACCGTTTTCGAACCCACCATCGATACTTTCACTCGGATGGATGAGGCCTTCATGTCACGTTGCGGGAGATGGCCGATCAACTCACCCTCGACAATGTCCTCGGCTATCCCAATACTGAAAAGGTCTTCAACACGACAGGCCAATACCGAAGCTAGATGGAGGGCAACGGCTGTTGTCGGGAGATACAAATTGGACTCAATTGAAGACACCGCCTGCCTTGTGATCCCTGCACGAGCAGCAAGTTCGCCCTGCGAGAAACATTTCTGGGTACGAAGCGATTTGAGGTGATTGGAAAACTTTGCGATCGTTTTGGTCGGTTGTTTCATAATTTCCATGGCCAATGAATAGCAATTATAATTGCTATCTGTCAATTATAATGTCTCAAAATGTCTTGACTATAAGCCAAAACGTTTCATGATGTTTACTCATAGTTTTGTGATTTGACTTATAATGTTTCATATTTTTATGTTGTTGACAAAGTAAGTTTACTTAATTTACATTTATACAACTTAATCATGATCGGAACAGTAGTATATGGACGCCACTCTGCAACATCCTAATGAGTTCGTGGACGAAACGCACCGTCATCTGACGCAAAACATCCTTCGAGCCATTCAAGAGATCCGGTACGGCTCGGTGGAAATTATCATCCACGATTCAAAAGTGGTCCAGATCGAACGCAGGGAAAAGATTCGCATCGAGAGGTGAATATGATCACACAGTACTGTTGTCGGAGCTAATGGAGGATATACCGCCGTCCAGACAACTGGAGGCACAACGCTCACATTTCTACCATTCAATGTAATTGGTTACTGACCGGTCAACCGGAGGTTCCATGCGGAAAAGGAAGGTCGCGCATGAGACATCTCCGGTTCATTCTCGTCATCATCGTATTAGCAGGCTTGGTCTTCGGGCTTACCCCAAACGGATGGGCGGTGGAAGAAGGCCAGCTTCAGAAGAAAGACGGCAAATGGGAGTATGTGCCCAGTGAAGACCCCGGCCTCAAGTATCTACTCCTCAAGGGAATCATTACCCAAGATGAGTACGACAAGGGGCTGAAGGTCGTGGAGACCAGGGAACGGATCGTGAAACCGAACTTCAATATCGACGTCAACAACGGGTTGAACATCCGCGTCGGCTCGAAATTTCTGCTCAAGATTCGGCTGCTCACTCAGGTGCGCTACAGCTACAGCACCTTTAATGAGACTTGGGGGACCGTCGGAGACTCGAGGAATCCAGAAATTCTGGGAGGTCAGGTCGAATTTCGAGCCTTTAGGCGCCAGAGTGATTCGAGTCAGTTTACGGTGCCCCGGGTCCAACTCCAGTTCATGGGGTACGCCTTCGATCCCGACCTCCGCTACAACGTGTCGTTGGCGATGAATTCAACGCAATATAACCAAGAGGGCGGGAACGGAAGAGCCACGCTCCTAGATGCGTACATCTCTTCCTGGCATATCCCATGGGCAACCGTCCAGGTCGGCCAGCAACGGGTCTGGTTCAATCGCGCCCTGATCAGTTCGGCTGCCACGTCCACGTTCGCGGACAACATGATGGTGCAGAATGTGTTCGCCTCCAACCTTCAGAGCAGTCGCGATGTCGGAATCAACATCCTGAGCGATGAGGATCAATACAAATTCAATTACGCCATTGGTATCTGGGGAGGCGTCGGGCCGAATCTCGCGCGGGACGGCACCTCTGTCAGCCAGAACGTGCTGCCTCAATCCGGAACCCCGGGAGCGCCTAATTCGGGGACAACCAGAACGTACAACTACGACACCCGGTTCATGAGCGGCGAATTAATGTATACGGCCCGGGTGTTGTACAAGATAGCCGGCAATCCCGGGTATGGACAGGGCGACATTCTGAACTCCCGCACACTGCAATCAGCCATCGCCTTCGGGTATGCATACGACCCGGCTCAAAACTATCTAAGCTCCACACGCTCGGATATTGTCGATCGCTCATACCGCCAGGCAGTGGCCAACGCCAAGAACGGCCGACTCCTTGGCGGGGGCATCTACGATTTCCAGACCTATGAAACGGATTTCATTGCCAAGTACCAAGGCTGGTCTCTACAGGCAGAAGGGTACTACCGGCACCAGCGGGTACGGAACAAGGATTCCGGAACCCAACCGTTCGACCTGAATACGATTCCGACTAGCCCGCTGGCAGTGGCCCCCCCGGTGGATCTCGGCCAGGCCTGGGGCTGGTATGCGCAAGTCGGCAAGTACATCATTCCCAGGAAGCTCGAGCTTGCCGTTCGGTATGGGGTATTGGATCCGTCCACGAAACAAAAAGACGATCTGACCAAAGAGTTCGGCGCCGCCATCAACTATAGCTTCGACGGTACCTACAATAATCGGCTCGTCATCGACTACTCCAACATCACCATGGGAAGCGGCGGGCGTGCACCGGACCGGTACCCGTTCGAGACCCAGCCGGGATTCGGTCGCGATCTCGTCGAAAACCGGATCAATGTGCAGTACCAATTCTATTTCTAAACATATGATGAACGTCATCACGATGACCAGGAGGTTCTTTATGACACGCCCAAGTGTCCTGTTGAGAAGTCTGTTGTTCCTCGCGGTCTTGACCGCGTCCGTGTGGACCGCGCCGTCCGTGCAGGCGGCACCTGAGACCGTCACAATCGCGGCTGCCAACAGTCTGAAGGATGCATTTCGAAAAATACTCCCGCTCTTCGAAGCGCATAATAAGGACATCAATGTAAGAGTCATCTACGGGCCGTCTCAAACCCTCAGCAAGCAAATCGAAGAGGGTGCGCCGATCGATGTGTTCCTGCCTTCGCAGGTTGAGGAAATCGACCAACTCGAGAAGAAAGGACTCGTCATCCAAGGGACCAGACGGGTCTATGCCAGCACCTCGTTGGTCCTGATCGCCGGCACGGAGCTCCCGGCGCCGATCGCATCGGTCCAGGATCTTCGGACCACCCTAATTCGGTATATCGCCGTCGGCGACCCGAAAACCTCGTCGGTAGGAAAGGTGGCGGCTGAATATCTCAAGTACAGCAAGCTCGACACCCAACTGAAGTCGCAACTTGTCTATGGCGAGCATTCGCGAGCCGTCCTGGACCTGGTCGCCAAGGGCGACGCCGACCTCGGCGTCGTCTACCGGACAGACGCCGTTTCGAATAAGAAGATCCGTATTCTCGACGAGGCCCCGGCGGACTCGCACCAGCCGGTCCACTACGGAGTCGCTGCAGTCTGGACCGCGAAGAACATCTCGGGCGCAGGGGATTTCATCAATTTTCTGGGGAGACCCCAGATCCAAACCCTCTTGCAAGACTACGGATTCGATCGTATCGCCGAGCCGGTCGGCGTCGCTCAACGACAGGAGGGACAATAATGAATCGCTACCAGAACAATTTAAAACAGTGGCCCGCATGGCCCCTGCGCGCGCTGTTCCTCATCGTCGGCCTCTCCATCACCGCCGGTTGCGCGAGCCAGCCTATCTCACCCTTGAGGACAATCTATGAGGCAGGGTTGAATACGGTCCTGTTGGAGCAGGACCCCGACTCCACATCCAATGCACATCCTGCCACGCTGACGGCAGCGGAGGTCGGCACGTTGCTCCGTGGCGTCCGCGCATCGGAACGTCGGAACATCGTTCACCGCCTGATTTTCGGTCAAGCCGATCAAACCAGGGCATTCCGGAAAGAAGAGATCGCCGTGTTGGCATTGCCTCTTTCAACAGCGCTCTCTCTGGCTGAGCCGACAGAACGTGTCTACTTCAACTTGAGTCATGCCACGGATCAGGGAGATCAGGAAACCACCACGGGCTGGATCTCCGTCCAAGGACCGATTCTGCACCTGATCATCAGCGCCGTGCACGCCAGGCATAGCCCCGGTCCCGATATCAGTAAGTACGACCGGCAACTGCCGAACATTCCCGAAGCTTCTGCATTGTATGACGTGACGTTCGAGCCGGATGATTTTCTGGCCAAGGCCAGTTCATCGGCCCGTTTCTGGGCGCCGGATCAGCGGGAAGAGTTGCAGATTCGGTATCAGGATGCGCTTGCCGCGTTGCCACTCTATCCGGGTCTGGAACCACGTCAAAACATTCAACCACTACAACCTTGAACGACCGAATGGCGATGAGGAAATCATGAATATACCCTTGGTGTTAATTTTAGGAATCTGGGCATTTGTCTCCGCAGCTTCTGTCGTAACCGCGGAGGATACGATCCGTGTTGGGCACTTCCCAAACATTACGCATGTCCAAGGCCTCGTGGCGCAACATCTCTCTCGCACCGGCCGCGGTTGGTTTGAACAGCGGCTGGGAGCCGACGTCAAGATCGAATGGTACATCTACAACGCAGGCCCCAGTGCCATGGAAGCGATACTGGCGGATTCTATTGATCTGACCTATGTGGGCCCTAGTCCGGCATTGAATGTCTATGCCAAATCCAACGGCGAGGAAGCTCGAATCATTGCGGGTGCAGTAGCGGGCGGCGCAGCACTAGTGGTTCAACCAGACGCCGGATTACAACAACCCTCAGATTTTCGCGGGAAGAGGATTGCCACCCCGCAACTCGGCAATACCCAGGACATCGCATGCCGGGCCTGGCTGGCCACTGGGGGTGTGAAGATCACACAGACAGGTGGAGAGGCCTCTATCATCCCCACTCCCAACCCGGATCAGCTCATCCTGTTTCAGCAGAAAAAAGTCGATGCGGTCTGGACGGTCGAACCCTGGGTCTCACGCCTGGAACGCGAAGCCGGAGGCAAGGTGCTCATCGAACAGTCGCGCGAAAGCATCACCGTTCTGGTATCGAGCTTGAAGTTTGTCAAGACCAAGCGGGAATTAGCCAAGAAATTCGCGCAAGCCCACCGTGAACTCACCGAGTGGATTCTCGCGCATCCTGATGAAGCCAAGCAGATGGTCCGGCAGGAATTGGCCGCCGAGACGCGAGCCGAGGCGCCGGCGGACTTGATTGCCCAAGCCTGGAAACGCCTCGTGCTCACCACAGACGTCTCTCCGGATGAGTATCAGCATTTCATCTCCAATGCCCAGCGTGCGGGATTCATGCGCACAGCCCCCGACTTGTCACGACTCATCGAAAGGTTGAACTAAGATGGCCGCTCCCGAAGTCAATCCGGCCAAGACCGTACCTTCCAAGCTCGTCCTCGAACATGTCTCGAAGTGGTTTCAAACCAGTTCGCTGAAAGTCCACGCCCTTGACGATGTCACGCTCCACATTGCAGAAGGAGAGTTCGTCTGTCTTGTCGGTCCCAGTGGCTGCGGTAAATCAACGTTGCTCAATATCATTGCCGGATTAGAGCGGCCGGATGGCGGCTTGGTCCAGGCCGACGGAAAAACCATCGTCGGCCCCGGACCCCGCCGCCTCATGATGTTTCAGGAGGCGGCGTTGTTTCCATGGCTGACCGTTCTCGGCAACGTACTGTTCGGCTTGAAGCTCAATACTGGGCTGAGCGCGGCGGAGCGCCGCGAGAAGGCTGAATATTTCATTGAACTTGTCGGCCTCAAGAAATTCATGCATTCCAATGTGCACGAATTATCGGGCGGCATGAAACAACGCGTTGCCTTGGCTCGGGCCCTGGCGCCGACCCCCACCGTCCTCCTGATGGATGAACCCTTCGGTGCGCTCGACGCCCTCACACGCGAACAACTGTACGGGGATATCCAACGAATCTGGAGTCAGCACCGTAAGACCATCGTCTTCGTCACGCACAACGTGCGTGAAGCCGTCTGTTTAGGCGACCGCGTCATTTTGTTTTCGCCGAACCCTGGACGGATTCGCGAGGAGTTCGCCATTCCCCTTCCGCGGCCACGCGACATCAACAGTGTAGACCTGGCGCGCTACTCGACGGAAATCACCCGCATCTTAAAAGGGTACGTCCAGACGGAAGTGGCAGGATGATCGCGCGTTGGCTGGCGGCATCTCTGTTTTTCTTGCTGCTCGTGGTGGCATGGTATCTGGCCGTGGAGGCACACATATGGTCTCCCCTCCTGCTGCCCTCGCCCCTCAGCGTCTTCGGGTATCTCCGATCCGCAGCTGAAGACGGCACGCTTTTGGAGGCCACATGGGTCACGGTTCAACGGCTCCTCATCGGCTATGGATTGGGAATCCTCGCCGGACTTCCACTGGGACTGCTCACCGCATCATCCCGCTGGTGCCAGGACACGATCGGCGTCCTCGCATTAGGACTACAAACTCTCCCCAGCGTCTGTTGGGTACCGCTGGCCCTGCTCTGGTTCGGTCAAACAGAAGCCTCCTTGCTGTTCGTCGTCGTGATGGGAACCCTCTGGTCGCTGATCATTGCGACCGACAACGGCGTGCGGACCATCCCACCCATCTATACGCGTGCAGCCCGAAGTATGGGGTCGACCGGACTGCACACCTGGACACACGTCGTCTTGCCGGCAGCACTTCCATTTCTCTTGAGCGGCATGAAACAGGGCTGGGCTTTTGCCTGGCGCTCCCTCATGGCGGCTGAGATTTTCGTCACAATTCTGACCGGCTTTGGCCTCGGCCACCTCCTTCACTATGGCCGAGAACTGAGTGCCATGGATCAAGTGATCGGCGTCATGCTGGTCATCGTCATCATCGGGTTGGCAGTGGATAAAACGCTCTTCGCTCCCATTGAACGATTTCTCCATCGCCGTTGGGGGACAGAGCGGCAGTAGACTCTCCACCAAGCGGGGGGACTTGCCATGGCACTGATGTTCGTGCCCGCTGCTATGGCGGAGCAGTTCGGCACGCCGAAAGACAACGAAGGAACCAGGGTTTTTCAGCCCACTGAACATCCGTACTACAGTGGACAATTCCACCTTGCCTAGCCTATGCGATTGAGCAATTCCGGCACTTCGCTTCTGTCAGAACGGGCCTTTAGTAGATGGATCAGTTCGATTCGCAGAGCGCTATTGAGACGTTGCCGCGCCTCGAAGGGCAAGCGAAGAAACTCCACCCCGAATTCGTTGCCCTGGACCCATTTGATTGTGCCGAGCTCAATTGACAGCGTCGGTTTCTGATTGGGGAGCAGGACACTTACTCGCACTTCGCTGCCGCAGAGGACCTCTCTATCGCATCGGATGGAGCAGCCCATCAACGACAGGTTGTTCAGGATCCCTTCGCCGACAAACGGAGCCCCGCCGAAAATGACGGGATAACGGAGCGGGAACCGATGATAGGTCCGAGAATAATGAGAGGATGCCATCACAACCTCCGCATCGGAGGATTGTACCGAGGTACGCATCGGGAGCGGTATCCTACGTTAGGAGGGGAAGCGGCAATTCGTAAATGGTGAGGCGTAGCACTACTCTCATACTTTCCCTAGATGCACCGGTCCGTATGTCCGGCGGGCTTTCTGCAGTTCTTCCACATGACGGCGAAAGGCTGGGCCGAACGTGGAGGCGAGGACTTTCTTTTTGTGGGGAGCGATGTCGTGCTCAACTTGCTCGATCGATTCCGCCAATTGCTTGACCAATCGTCGGCCTGAGCCGGTGAGCCACTTGAGATGCCAACCGGCGTGTTCCAAATCGCTGATTGAATAGCGGACGGATTCCACCTCCTCGAGGCATCGAAAACGGGCCCGCTGCAAATCGCGCAAGGTTAGACCTGCTCTCGTCCACCGAGCCAGACCACCAGGCCCGGATGCCCACGTCGATAGCCGCTCGAAGAGCAGGGCTCCCATCGAAAACGTAAAGGCCGCATGGAGAATACCTCTGAGTGGACGCAAGCTACGACGCCAGGGGGAATAGAAGATCTGCTGGTTGCGATCTCCATGAAAGAGAATCTGTTTCCGCAACAAGAGATTGAGATGGTGATGGCTATTCTCGTGGATCAAATCGTCGATCAAATCGAGATTGTCCCGCTCAAAGCAGTTGATAAAGGATAGTCCCGGCCTATGGCGGTAGCTGAAACTGACGACGCCCTTGGCCTTGAGTGGAATAATCCGTGCGGTCAAGAGTGCAAGCACCTCCTGCCCTTCGGGCCAGACCTGTTGTATGACCGTCCAGGCCCGCCTGATTCGCGCGACCTGATCAGTTGAGGTAACGGCGACTGTACGAGGTTGGCGGTCTTTCCCATAAACAAGTGAAGGCCCGACGGTGACAGCTCCAGATGAAGTATCCGCTGCTACAGCCGGCGCCAGATGCGCCCAGTTCCATGTCAGCCGACCCTGTTTCATCCTGCATAGAGGAGTCACCAGCAGTCCGACCTTCAGAAAGAGCTCCCACGGTTGGACGAGAATAGCGGCCTGACCGGACGATTGCTTGAGAGCCCATTTCACCGATGGAGGAGCCTCGTAGGCATCGCCCTCTAGCCCCATGGCGATCGTTCCCGACATATCTGCCCGCTCGACGTTGTGGCCGAGATGTACCTCTACAGCCCATGACGGAATCTTGTGAGAGGAACACCAGCGCATCGGAAGCCCCGGCACGAGACCGAGCGACTCCTGCGTGATTTCCTGAGCAAGGCGGGTACAGAGTACATGCAGTCGCCGCTCGAGTCCCGAAGCCTGTGACATTCCACGCGGAAACAGATCATCCAGATAACTGTTTTCGAAAAACTTCTCCTGGCACTCGGCAAACAACTGTGCCGAAAACTCACGAGGACTCCGCTCCTCGCGAATCTGTTGCAGCAGATCGATGAAGTAGACCAAGTCATTCAGGGCTTCGATCCAGCCAACCACTTTCCAGTGGGCATAGGAATCCCGTTCGAGGAATTGCCGGAGAAACCGGAAGTACGCCACAGGCAAGGCTAGCGATTTCGCGACACCCGCATATTGGCTTTCCAAATCCAGGCAGAGGTCGTCCAGAAGCCGCCTCATCGACAGGCGGAACTCTTCCTGAAGCCGGGCCAGCAAAGGCACATCGAGTAACGGCATAGATATGCACACTCCAAATTAAAGAAGTCAGACTGTACCGGAGGGGAGGGAGCAGCGCAAGAAGGGCTAGGATGCAGTGCTTTGACCTGTCACATCGCGTGGTGGGCCCTCAACGAATGTCATTCGATAGACCTCACTGTCTCAGATGGCAGTTTGAACTTTCTCCGTTGCTCCTTGTTCGGTAGGTAGCCGAGATCATCTAAACGCAGCGCCTTCACATGCTGCATGACGTGACTGGTTAGATTGGTCTGTACGGATATGTCCAGAGGGGGGTGGGGACCGTTGACCAGCGTGAAGGGCAGTTCATCCTTCCAGAGCAACTGGCCTTCACGATTCACGAGGTACAGATACAACCGTCGCGTTCCCTCCGCCCTCCACCCCCAGTCGCTCGGATGAGAAGGCGACTCGGTTACGCGGCTGACGAGGATCGTATCGACACCCAGGTCCCGCGTGACCTCTTTGGCAAGGGCACTGCGATTTGCCTCATCGGTGTTTCCCGAACGGAGATCGGCTGCAGCGACTCCAGCAGAGACGGTCACCGGCGACTCGACGCGCAATGCGGTTTCCTGTTGCAAGAGAGTCGCAAGCCGCGCACCCATGTCAGAGTCGCCCTCAACCGGAAGAACTGCGACACTCGTCACCTTCGAATTGTAGGTCGCATCGCCGGATGGACCCTGTTGTGCCACCCAAGATTTCTCAAACTGCCCAAATACCACATTGTTGTTTCTCGAATTCACCGCTACCTGTCCCACTCCGGATCGCTCGAACGGCTCAACCGGCACGTTGCTGTTCCTCATGGTATCCACTGCCACCACTGCCACCCAGACTCCAGCAAGGCAACCCTGTAGCATCAGGGTCCAAACCACAGCCAGGCTGAGGGTGATCACACGCACCCAACCATGCCGGCAAGCGGCTCTGGCCACGGCCCGACCGAAGCTTTCTTCCTTAGAGTCCAACGTCATGAAGAGGCCTGTCAGCAAGAGAAGTACCCACTGGAATGAGCCTCACACAGCACCTGCAACATGTCGAGTTATTTGCCGTTATTCAGGAGATCGACAAGATGAGAGCCTGATCAACCCCATTGAGCGGCGGGTCAATACATACAGCGTGGCGAACAAGATGGTACGCCGGAAGTGAGGAAGGGGAAGATGCGGCGTTATGCGACGCGCCGGAGCCTGGGCGCAGCCGCTTCTTTCTCCGATACTTGCGAAGCCTCCGCCTGTTGGTTCATTCGATGTTTTTGGATAAGCGGATCGACAATATTGCCGCAGGATACACATCGCCATCCTTTCATCCACATTGGAATGCTGCTCTCCTTGATGTCGATCAAGTTGTCGGCGACCATGAGACCGTCACATTTAGCACAGTGCATAGAGCCCTCCTTCTGTTCACGCTGAAACCCTCGCCACCCTCTAAGCGTAGCAGACGTGTAACCGACCGGATCACCCGCATCATGTAGCAATTGCGGTGCCACGGCAGTTGCTGCCACCGCTTGCGTGTTTTGGCCGTGAATCGTAGAGTGGAGCTCTTCACAGACTACGCTACGGCAGGGCAGGGACACCTTATGGCACTCACCGCGACAGAAATCTCGAAGGTGCTCGGTGAAATTGCTCCTGTGTTGGTCGGAAGCTGGATACAAAAGATTTACCAGCCAACCGATCGGGCGTTCGTACTGGAGGTTCGAGCACCAGGACGGACGCACCGGTTGCTCATCTCGTGCCACTCCGAATCAGCCCGCCTGCACTTCACCACCTCAACCTTTCAGAATCCGCCGACACCCCCTCCTTTCTGTCAGTTTCTCCGCGCCCACCTGCAAGGATCGCACATCGACCAGATTGAACAGATTCACGAGGACCGGATCGTTCAACTGACACTGACGACCAAAGAGGGCCCCTACAGATTGCTTCTGGAGCTGACAGGGAAGACAGCGAATCTCCTTGTGCTCGATGAGGCAGGACATATCTGGCGAGACCTGAACGGATTGAAAGGTTCTGCAGGACAGCTCTACGTTCCTCCCGCTCACCAGCAACGAGAGGCACGCCACAGTACCTGCGTCCGATTCACGCAGAACATCCCGGAGTTGCCATTTCCTCTATCGGCTGCCATCGACGCCCATTACCGCAAAGTAGAGGCAGCCTCTGTTGCCGAGACGATGCGGAATACACGGGCTGCGGTACTGAGAAAATCCATCAAGAAGCTCCGTCGCCGCATTGAGGCATGGCACGAAGACCTCGCAAAAGCAGAGCAATACAAACCCTACGCGCGCTACGGCGAACTCATCAAGTCAAACCTCGGAACCATCCGCAAAGGCCAGACCAACGTGACGCTGGTTGATTATTTCGATGAAGAACTTCCCAACCTGACGATTCCGCTCGATCAAGCCAAGACTCCTCAGGGCAACATGGATGATTATTTCCGAAAGCATCGGAAGCACCTGGCGGCAGAGCGTGAACTGCTCCCACGGATCGAAACAGGGCAGAAAGAACTGGAGCTCTTGCGGGCAGAATTGACCGCGATCGAACAGGGAACCTGGCAGGCGCCTAAGAAGCCCCTCCCGATCATGCGCAAGCGAAACCTCACGCGGGCCGGCAGGGAGAAAGGACCCCGGGAACAACGCCAAGGCCCGTTCCGACGCTTCACGTCATCAGACGGTCTGGCGATCTATGTCGGAAGAAACGCACGGGAGAATGATGAGCTGACGTTCGGCCTTGCCAAGAGCGACGATCTCTGGTTGCATGCCCGCGGCACGCCCGGCTCTCACGTCGTGGTGCGTCTGGAAAAAGGAAGCGATCCGCCGCCCGAAACGATACGAGACGCCGCTACACTGGCGCTGCTCTATAGTGATTTGAAGAAAAGCGGCAAAGGCGAGATCATCTATACGAGACGCAAGTGGGTCAAAAAGGCGAAGGGCCAAGCGCCAGGGGCCGTCACCGTGACCCAGGAAAAATCATTGCACGTGAATCTTGAAAAGAAACGGCTGGAGGCTCTCAAAACCAGATCGACTCAGGAGTAATCGCTCGATTCTGCCTCGAGCAACCTGTCAGCCCAACAGACGCCCCTCCACCCACCCCGATCCATGCTGCCAAAATCGTCTATTCTCTCGCCAGAGGCTCTCTCCAGTACTATGCTGCAGTGAAGGAATTTCACCATGCCAGGACCGCAGGACACAGCCCCTCAATCCGCATCCCCCACCATCCTGGTGGTCGATGATGAGCCGTCCATCACGAAGCTATGCAGAGCAATACTTCAGCAGGCCGGCTTTACAGTCCTCGTGACCGACGACAGTTCAGATGCTCTCAAACTGTGCACGCAGTACGAGGGGCCTATAGATCTGCTGCTCACAGACCTTGTTCTGCCTCCGCAGGGCTTTCAATTGGCCTCAAGTTCCAATCAATTTCCCCACGTGCATGGCCATGAGCTGGCTGTCAGAGCTCTCCACATACGAAAAGACCTGCGAGTGATCCTCATGTCCGGCAATATCGACCACGATTTGGCGGGGTACGGAATACGCCGGGGAGACCTCCCATTTCTTCCCAAACCGTTCGAGCAGCAAGCCCTGGTCGCACTTATACGACAGGCTCTTCAGGCGCCTCCGCCTTCGGCCGAGAATATTGCGGGCCTGGCAGTGCGTCAGACGGGAATTCCACAAGTCGGTGATGGGTGGGCCGATTAACTTACGGCCACAGACACAGCTCCTCAGTCTGTCATCCGCTCATCAAGTTTTCTGTGGCTCTACCGATACGGTAGGTACCATTTCATCCCGGAGAATGTAGCCGTGCAGCCACGATGTCGCCCGCGAGTGCCAGTCGGATACCCTGCCAGTATCCAGAGCGATACCGGTGCAGGAGAGGGGGTCTTACTCGACCTCTCGCCCACTGGTTGCAAGATACGTAGCAACATTGCCTTGAGTGCAGGAGCCTATGTCGCGCTGCAAATCGCCGTTGCTCACGAACCAATCCCCCTGGCAGTTGAGGTATCGGTGGTTCGCTGGTGTAAAGACGGCCACTGCGGAGTAGAGTTTCTCCGGTATAGTCAGGGAGACCGTGAACGAGTCACGGAGCTTGTCGGAGTCCTGCCACAGCCGGCGATACATACGCCCCCTCACCACGCGGCATCGACGCTGAGCGCGGTCAGCTCATAGCCTTTTCTGACACAGAGACCCATCAAAATCGGAATACAGGTGTATCTCGCTATTTGCACGAGACTCGCGAACGACAGAAAAGTTGTTTGCCAGCAGGATGCTCAAAAAGGCCGTCCAGCAAGGCCGCAGCGAGCGAAGAGGCGAGGCGTACGCTTCGGTACGTTGAGCCTCTGAGCGATGCGAGAACGATGCTGGCGGACTTTTTCAGCATTCTGCTAAAGCACGAAGGCGGTCGGCCCCTATGGACCGGCCGCCTTGCTACGAGCCTATGTGCCCGCATGACGCTATCGATTAGTTCTTCTCGTGTTCGTTCTGCTCACCGTCTTCGTGCTTCTCCTTTTTACCGTGCTTCTCCCGATCTTTGTGCCTCCCATGGCCTCGAGCCTTCTCACGACCATGCTTTCCATGTTCGCCGGCTGCTTCGTCGGCCCGCTCCAAACCGCGCTTTTTTCCGTGCCCTTTCCCTTTGCCTTTCCCCTTGCCCTTCCCGTCGTGCTTGCCATTCATCTCATGCTTGTCGCCCTTCTTCTCCCCTTCCACAGCCGGAGTCTGAACAGAAGCCGAGGTAGTCGCCTCCGGCACTGAAGCCGGAGTAGGCTCTTGCGCCAACGCGATCGTAAACGCGCACAACACTGCGGCAGCCGTCAATGAAGCTACGGTCCTGATCATACTGATCCTCCCTGAATTAGGTGTGACCGTTAACGTGGCATCGTCCTGACCAAAGCAAGTACGATGCTACAGGGAGGACCAACTATAATCGCCCTTCATCGAGTTCGATCACATCGGCCCAGGTAGAGACAGGAGGAAGGGAACCGACCGCCACGCCACGCTTTGTCGCCACTTCTTGCAGACGACCCTGAAACCGCTGGCGCGCGGCGTCATCTTTAGGACCGGAGGACAGAAGCCCCTGCGACCATTGCGAGATTTCTTCCTCCGACGGTTTTCGACTATTGCCCCTCACCCAGGCCAGCAATTCTTCATCCGTTCCACCGGCCAATACTAACTGCTCAAAGGCCTTCGGATCGATTTGCAGAAAATCGACCAGGTACTTGTCGAACCCAACTGTGATGTAGTTGTAGTCCTGAATCTGACCCTCATGCCGCAGACGAATCTTGTCGATAAACCGCCCCAAGTGGGCAATGCCACCGAGGAGGACTTTCGGGCTCCGTGGATACCTCATCATCTCAGCTTTCTCCGGACGAATATCTTGCTGATCTTCAGGCCTTGCCCCGTGTACGGGAACGGGGACATTCTGAATTGTTGCTGACTGGCGCTCGAATCAGACCTCAAGAAAATCAGAATGCCCCTACTTTTTCATCTTGTTCTCCTCTGAGGCTTGTCAGAATTCTCCCGCCGGTAGTTAGCTGGCTTTCCTCACTTCTTCCTTCAATCGCTCGGCAATCCACATCTTGATAATCGATTGCCTCGTTACCCCAAGACGGCTTGCCTGAGCATCCAGCGACTCGATGATCCAATTGGGAAAATCGACGTTCACGCGTCTCTGTTCATGCCCAGGGCGACGGGCCTTCGAGAGGGCAAGATGAGGTGTAATGTCTTTCCCATCCTGAAACATCTTATCGAGACTCTTCGCTTTCATAGTTACCATGTCTATCGTGAAGCGCCTGTTAGGCCGCTGTTAGCCTGACTTTTCCGACCTTGCCGAGCTTGACATGCTGCCTGGCTCGCCAGAGATCGTGGTTGTACTGCATGGCAAGCCAACTCTCTGGAGTACGGCCAAGCGCCTTGGAAAGGCGTAGCGCCATTTCAGGGCTGATACGGCTCGTACCAGTAAGAATGCGATTCAGGGTCGACGCAGCCACACCAAGCTTCCCGGCCAGCTCGCGGCCGCTCAGATTGTTGGGTTCCAGATAGGCCTGGATGATGAACTCGCCGGGATGGGGAGGATTGTGCATAGCCATTTTAGTGGTAGTCCTCATAATCCAAGACGTAGGCGTGTCCGTCTTTGAATGTAAACGTTAAGCGCCAGCTTCCATTTACCCACACAGACCATCGACCGCGCTCCGATCCCTTCAAGGGATGTAGTCGGAATCCTGGAACACTCATGTCCTCAATAGACAGAGCCGTGTCCAGGGCTGCTAAAAGCATACGCAGGCGCTTGGAGTGGTGCGGCTGGATACCCGCCGCGCTCCCCGACTCAAAGAACTTCCTCAGCCCCTTGTGTCGGAATGACTGGATCACATGCAAGATATAGCATGTTGCGCATTACGCAACAAGGTCTACCGGCCCCGCGGAGCAGCGGCGGAGCAAATTTATAGGGGTCTGACCCCTTTCTCCCCCCCCCAGCTGCGATCCTTCGATCGCAATCTTCAGTCAGTTCCAGCTTTCCTTCTCAGCTAATCCTCGGTGGGTCCCCGTTCCTCCGGCGAGGTCGCGCGGCAGCAGGCCAGTGCTCGAAGCAATCAACGGTTCGTGTTCTCTTCTTTACTTGAATGTATTCTTTGCTGAGCGCCAATCTTACATACACATTTGCAGGGTTAACGAGAAGGCTAAGCCGCGTCTTCAACGCCGGTCTCAAGCTGTTGGTTAGGCGACGAGTCAGGCGGCCAATTTCACGGCGACTGAGACACCAGCCTTTGCGCACAGGCCCACGAGGTAGTCCAGAGACAGCTTGTCAACCTTGTTGCACGCAATCTCGGAGATGCGGGGCTGGACCACGCCAAGGCGCTTGGCGGCTTCCACCTGGGTAATTGCCTCACGGTCCATCCATTGACGTAGCGCTTCGGCCAACTCGCAACGCAAGAGCATCACAGCCGCCTCATGCGGTGGGAAGCCGAGATCAAGGAACACATTGTTTGCGCCCTTCACTTGCCGTGCTTGTTTTTTCTTCATGACTGCCCTCCGATTAACTTGTAACGCTGCACTGCCAGATCAATGTTCGCCCGTGACGTCTTTGGGGTCTTCTTCTGAAAAGCGTGCAAGACGTAAACCGCTTTCTCGAACTTGGCCACGTATACGACGCGGAACGCACCGGCGGCATCTCGTATTCGAATCTCGTACGCGCCAGATCCAACGGTCGGAAGCGGCTTGAAGTCTAATGGTTCACGCCCGACTTGCACCATGAACAACTCGTATCCGGCTTGTCGACGCACCAACTCGGGAAAGGCCGCTAAGTCACGACAAGCTGTGCCGAGAAAGCGGAGCGGTTTCATCGAAATGGATTATACGAATATTCGTATGTGTCTGCAAGTGTCCCGCACACCTAACGCCTGAACTAACCCGCCGGGCACCGACTCAACGAGCGGCCGCGAGCCGCCTCGCTGCGCCCGGTGCCACCCCCTTCTTTCGGGCAAATCAATGGTTCCTGGAACTTTTTTCAGCCCTTAGGAGGGACGACGAGCGCTGGCATGCCGCCGCTGCTCCCCACCTCCCAGAACGACCCTTCCGGGCTTGGCCGAGCGGAAGCCTTCTGGAATTCCCTCAGTTGCGATCACACGATCGCAATCTTCGGTCAGTTCCAGCTTTCCTTCTCCGCCAAGCCTCGGTGGGTCCCCGTTCTTCCGGTGAGGTCGCGCGGCAGCATGCCAGCGCTCGGAGTGGATGCAGATGGGTAGAGAGAGCGAATTAGGCTGGAAAAGATTCCTGACCCCTTTTCTTTCTCTGTCAGTTCTCAGATGCCTCTTTCGCCTGCTGCTTCCAATACTGTGCGTCAATCTTGATGAACTCCAGACGAGCAGGATCGACCCACGAGATAAAGGTGGAAGGCAACTTCCAGTTGCCACCGAAGTTCTGGGTGCGGATTAGAGTGCACTTTTTGCGTGTGCGGGTAAGGCCTACCACGAACTTGCATATCTCGATGTCCTTGATTGAAGCTTGATCATATGGCAATTCGCCATTGTGCAGACCAACGATGTACACGTGTTGTGCGGAGAGGCCCTTGGCTCCCTCAAAGGAAGTCACTTTGACAGCAGGGACATCCGCTGGAGCGTGAGTCTCTGCGTCAGCCCCTACCTCTTCTGGTTGCTCGTACGCATCGACCTCAGCCAGCACGCTCTCGCGGTACTCATCTGAGAGTACGTCGACAAGACGCCTCGAGCCACCTGCCGTTGCGACAACAGCATCCTTAAGAAAGGAAGGCGCGTCTGCGCCGAGTACAATTCGCCATCCAAGGTTGGAGACCCGATCCACTTTGAGAATCGAGAGGCCCGCTTCCCGACCGAACTTGCTATCGGAGTCGCGCCTCCTGTCGACAACGTATCCCGCGCCTTCAAGATGACTGACGATTTGATCACGGTAGGGTTGTGCCACGATGACCAATGCCGCAGGGTATCCGCCGCAAGTGGCAGCTTCAACCTCATCCGCTGGGATTTGAGCAACCGCCTGCGCAAGGTAGCGCCCCATATAGTTCGCGCCCTGTCTCTGGACCGACGTCTCTACGTGCGCAATCTTGGGATACTTCGCGCTATCGGCTCCCTTAGCGGGAGGAAAGTGTTTGTAGGGCTTCTTGATCCTCCCTTCAAGCCTGTCTAACTCTTCGGCCTTGGTCAGAACATCGTTGACTGCATCGACGACGACCTTGGGACACCGCATGCAGAACGGAAGCTTGAAGACCTCGTACTCTCCGGCTTTGCTAAGGAGTCGGATGTGGTCCCAACTCGCATCACGCAGTCGACTGTATAGCGCCTGGTCATCATCACCGGCGATCAAGATGGGGCTACACTTAGCCAAGGCGTCGATGACTCCCGCCTCAAGCGCGTTGAAGTCCTGGTACTCATCAATCAGTACAAGGTCGTAGCTGTCGAGCGTAGCACGCCCGGAGGATAGACCCTCGTACGCCCGGTACACGGTGTCGTCAAAATCAACTGCGTCGTAGTATTCGCCGCGAGCTAGGTAGAACGGAATCTGGTTCTCCGCTGAGCGCGCGCGCATTTCAGCTACGAACTGCGGTGCATCGTTTTCCTTGATGAGTTCCCAGTCTTCTGCGATGAGGCTCGCAAGCCCGGGGAAACAGCGAAAGCCTGGCGAAAGCGAACCTCTGAGTGCCGGGTCTCGGTGTAGTAGGCCCAGACAGTACGAGTGAAGTGTGAATACCTGAGCCAGTCCGCCCAGATCGTCCTCCAGATCATCCTTGAGATTGTTGATAAACGTGAGGACGATCCGCTGATTGGGCTCTCCAGGCGCGAGTTCGAGCAGCTGCTTGAAGAGAGTTGTCTTGCCGGTACCCGGGCCGGCAATCACCAGTTTCTTGTCACTGGGAGAACTCAGTACGGCCTCGATGGCGGCTCTAAGTTCAGCCTCTTCCGCACTCTGCGGTTTGTCCTCTGCCATGGACCCCTTCCGGTTCCGAGCGTTCGGATTCAGAATGGTGTCAGGAACCGGCCGGGACTTCAAGTAGGTGTGCCAGGACTCAAAGCGAACTTTGCCGAAGGAACAGGGTAGCCTGGTCGATCCTCGATTGCGCGCGTCGAACGAGCACATTCTGATCGTGCGCGTTCCGCGAGCAGGAGGACGGCCAGGCTGCCCTTCCCGTCCTTCTGAGACCGCGCGTTCTGCGAGCACAAGGGACAAACGGGCCGCGACTCTTTCCTACACCGGGCGCGGGGTAAGCGCGCGGGGTGCTGTTCGCCGTGACCGGACCCGCATAGGGCCGCAGTCGAAGGAATTCCAGAAGGCTTCCGCTCGGATGAGTCCGGAGTGGCCGCTCCGGGAGGCGAGGAAGTGGTGAGCCCTGGCGTACATTGGAGGAATTGCCGGTAAGCTTACGGGGCGGATTTCTTCGCTGATTTACCGGCTTGCAGATACTTGTCGATCCCCGCCGCCATCTTTCTTCCTTCGGCGATGGCCCAGACGATGAGGGAGGCGCCGCGCTTGGTGTCGCCGCCGGCAAAGACGCCGTCGAGGTTGGTCATGAAATTGTCGTCTGTAGCCACTGCCCCGCGCTGGTCGTACTTCACGCCGAGGCTGTCGAGCAAACCGTTCTTCACCGGCCCCGTAAACCCCATCGCCAGCAGCACCAGATCCGTATCCATGTCGAAGTCACTGTTGGGAATCGGTGTGAACTTCCCCTTCTCAAACTTCACTCGATTGGCGTGAAGTTTTGTCACCTGGCCGTTGTGGCCGGTGAACTTCGTGGTCGACACACTCCACTGACGGTCGCAGCCTTCTTCATGCGCGTGCGACGTGCGGAGTTGCATGGGCCAGAGAGGCCAAGGTGTCGAGTCGGCCCGTTGCGGTGGTGGTTCTGGTAATAACTCGAACTGATGCGCTTCGATGCAGCCCTGGCGATGGGCGGTGCCGAGACAGTCCGACCCTGTATCGCCGCCGCCGATGATGACGACGCGCTTGCCCTTTGCCATGATCGGCTCGTCCGTGACCGGAATCCCCGCAATGCGCTTATTCTGTTGTGTCAGATAGTCCATTGCGAGATGCACGCCCTTGAGTTCACGTCCGGGAATCGGAAGTTCACGGGCCTGCTCCGCACCCATGGAGAGCCCGACGGCATCGAACTGCTTCCGCAACTGTTCGCCTGAGATGTCTTTTCCAATCGTCACGCCGGTCTTGAACTCGACCCCCTCGGCTTTCATCTGTTCCAGGCGGCGATCGATGACCCATTTCTCCATCTTGAAGTCGGGAATGCCATACCGCAGTAAGCCGCCGATGCGATCGGACTTCTCAAAGAGGGTGACCGTGTGGCCGGCACGCGCCAATTGTTGCGCTGCAGCCAAACCAGCCGGCCCAGACCCGACAATGGCGACCGTCTTCCCCGTATTGATAACGGGCAGGGCCGGTTCAACATAACCCTCATTGAACCCACGATCGATAATGTTCCACTCGATGATGCGAATGGAGACAGGATCTTCGTTGATGCCAAGCACGCAAGCCCCTTCACAGGGCGCTGGGCAGAGCCGCCCTGTAAACTCAGGGAAATTGTTTGTCGTATGCAGGGCTTTGAGCGCATCTTTCCAACGGCCACGAGAGGCTAGATCGTTCCAGTCTGGAATCAAGTTCACGACCGGACAGCCGGTATTACCCTGGCAAAATGGCACACCACAGTCCATGCAACGAGCCCCCTGGGTCTTGAGCTTCTCTTCGGAGATCGGCTCATACATCTCCTTCCAATCGAGCACACGAAGCTCGACCGGCTTCCGCTTGGGCCCCTCGCGGGCATATTTCATGAAACCTTTTGGATCACCCATCTCTTCGAGTCCAAAATTCTGAGTTCTGAGTTCTAAGTTATGAGACCGTAGCGATAGGTGATATTTCCGGCTTTACCCTTCACGCCTCACCCCTTACCGGCCGCGGCTTTCTTCTTCTTCCGTTCTTCCAATACACGCTTGTAGTCCACCGGCATGACCTTCTCAAACTTCGGCAGCATCGAGTCCCAACTATCGAGGATGCGCTTGGCGTTTCGGCTGCCTGTCTGCATAAAGTGCGACGTAATCATCTGGTGCAGCGTCTTCTTATCGTCCGCGGTCTTGATCTTCTCCAATTCCACCATGCCCATATTGCAGCGGGATTGGAACTGGTCGAGTTCGTTCAGCACAAATGCCACACCGCCCGACATGCCTGCCGCAAAGTTTCGCCCCGTCTGACCCAAGACGACGACCACCCCACCGGTCATGTACTCGCAGCCGTGATCGCCGATTCCTTCGACCACCGCCCTGACGCCGCTATTCCGCACCGCAAACCGCTCTCCCGCCATGCCATAGCAATAGGCTTCGCCCTGCGTCCCACCGTAGAGTGAGGTATTCCCGATAAGAATCGTCTCTTCCGGCACATAGATCGCCTGTTTCGGCGGGAAGACAATGATCTTGCCGCCGGACAATCCCTTGCCCAGATAATCGTTCGATTCCCCTTCGAGAATCAGCGTGATGCCACGGGACAAAAATGCGCCGAACGACTGCCCGGCGGAACCCGAAAACTTGATGGTGATCGTGTCCTCCGGTAGCCCCTCAAGCCCATACGATTTTGCCACTCGGCTGGAAAGCATTGTCCCGACCGTACGATTCACATTTCTGATCGGCAGATCGAGCGTAACTTTCTCTCGCTTCTCCAGCGCCGGTTTGCACAACTCGATCAGCTGGTTATCGAGCACACCTGCGAGACCATGGTCTTGCTTCTGCACACAGAAGCGGGCTATCTCAGGCCCAACATCCGGCACTTGCAAGAGCGGGGTCAGATCCAACCCCCTGCCCTTCCAGTGGTCGATGGCCTTCTGTGCTTTCAATTTATCCACCCGTCCAACCATCTCATTGATAGTCCGGAAGCCCAGTTTGGCCATAATCTGGCGCAATTCTTCCGCGACAAAGAAAAAGAAATTCACGATATGTTCCGGCTGCCCGGCAAATTTCTTCCGCAAGGCAGGGTCCTGCGTCGCGATGCCGACGGGGCAGGTATTGAGATGGCATTTCCGCATCATGATGCAGCCTTCGACGATCAGAGGCGCGGTTGCAAACCCGAATTCCTCGGCGCCCAACAGAGTAGCGATCGCCACATCCCGTCCGGTTTTCATCTGCCCGTCGGTCTCCACCCGGATACGCCCTCGCAAATCGTTGAGTACGAGGGTCTGGTGCGTTTCGGCCAAGCCCAATTCCCACGGCACCCCCGCATATTTGATGGACGACAGTGGAGAGGCGCCGGTACCGCCTGAATCTCCGCTGATAAGCACCTTGTCCGCATGCGCTTTGGCCACTCCTGCCGCAACCGTGCCGACACCCACTTCCGACACCAGCTTCACCGACACAGCCGCATCCGGGTTGGAATTCTTCAAATCGAAAATGAGCTGCGCCAGATCCTCGATCGAATAGATGTCGTGGTGCGGCGGCGGCGAAATGAGCTGTACGCCCGGCGTCGAGTAGCGCAGCCTCGCGATGTTCTCATCGACCTTGTGCCCCGGCAGTTGCCCGCCTTCACCCGGTTTGGCCCCCTGCGCCATCTTGATTTGTAGTTCTTTCGCATTGACCAAGTAGTGGCTCGTGACGCCGAACCGCGCCGACGCCACCTGCTTGATATAACTGTTCTTCGAATCGCCATTGGGCAACGGTTTGAACCGTTCGGGGTCTTCCCCGCCCTCGCCGGTATTGCTCTTCGCGCCCAGGCGGTTCATGGCGATGGCCAGCGTTTCGTGCGCTTCCTTGCTGATCGAACCGAAAGACATCGCACCCGTCGTAAACCGCTTGACGATCTCCTTCGCCGATTCCACCTCCTCGACAGGAATGGCCTCCGGCAGGAATTTGAATTCGAGCAACCCACGGATATTCGAGCGCTTCCTACTTTCGTCGTCCACGAGCTGGGAAAACTCGGCAAAGGTCTTCGGATCGTTGGCTTTGGTTGCATGCTGCAGCTTGGATATCGTGTCGGGATTCCAGTTATGGTGCTCGCCTTGGATGCGGTAGTGGATTTCCCCACCGAAATCGAGTTGCCGTATCGGCACCGGCTCATAGGCCAGACGGTGGCGCCGAAGCGTCTCCTCGCCGACCTCGCGGATGCCGATCCCCTCCACCCGCGACGGCGTGCCGGTAAAATAGCGATCGATGAGTTCGTGGTTCAATCCGATGGCTTCAAAGATTTGTGCGCCGCAGTAGGATTGCACGGTCGAGATGCCCATCTTCGAAAAAATCTTGAGCAGCCCCTTATTGATCGCTTTAATGTACTTGCCTTCCGCGGTCTGTGCGTCCAACCCTTCGGGGAAGTACCCCTCGCGCTCCAGGTCCACGATCGACTCAAAGACCAGATAGGGATTCACCGTCCCGGCCCCATAGCCGATCAAACAGGCGAAATGATGCACATCCCGCGGCTCGCCGGTTTCGACGATGAGGCCTGCTTCTGTCCTCGTACATTCGCGCACAAGATGATGGTGAACCGACGCGATGCCGAGAAGACTCGGAATCGGCGCCCATTCCTCGTTGATGCCACGATCGCTCAGGATGAGAAACTTGTAGCCCTCCTTGATCGCTTGCGACGCCTGTCGGCAGAGATCGTCGACCGCCGCCCCGAGCCCCTCCGGCCCCTCTGCCACCCGGAACAGCATCTTGAGCGTTTTACTTTTAAAATGCGGATCGGCAATCTCCCGGATCTTCTGGAGTTCGGCATTCGTGAGGATCGGCTGTTTGACACGGATGCGCCGGCAGGACTCCGGATTCTCATCCATCAGATTCGGCTTGGGTCCGATGCTGGTCGTGAGCGACATCACCAGTTCTTCGCGGATCGGATCGATCGGCGGGTTGGTCACCTGGGCGAACAGCTGCTTGAAATATTTGAAGAGGAGTTGCGGCCGATCGGATAGCACGGCCAACGGGGTATCCGTACCCATGGAAGACGTCGCCTCTTGCCCCTCCACTACCATCGGAGTGACGACCATCTTCAATTCTTCCACTGTGTAACTAAATGCCAGCTGGCGCTGGCGTAACGTCGGATGGTCCGGCTGCGGCACGTTGCTTGGATCGGGCAACTCGTCGAGCGAGATCCGATATTGAGTGACCCAGGACCGATAAGGCTTGCGGCTGACAATCTCGGCCTTCACTTCTTCATCATCGATGAGCCGCCCCTGTACTGTATCGACCAGGAACATCCGGCCAGGCATGAGGCGGCCCTTCTGCCTGATCTTCCGGACGTCCATCGGCAACACACCGGCTTCCGAGGCCAAAATCACCAGACCGTCCGTCGTCACTTGATAGCGACAGGGGCGCAGCCCGTTGCGATCCAGGGTCGCGCCGATCAGCTTGCCGTCAGTGAAACAGACCGCTGCCGGACCGTCCCAGGGCTCCTGCATCGCTGCGTGATATTCGTAGAATCCCCGGCGATCGAGATCCATCTGCGGATTCGCGACCCAGGGTTCAGGGATCAACATCATCATCGCGTGCGGAAGAGAACGGCCTCCCATAGTCAGGAATTCCACGGCATTATCGAGGCAGGCGGAGTCGCTCTGCTTCTCGGAGACGATCGGAAAGAGCTTCTCCAGATCCTGGCCGAACAGATCGGAGTTGAGTCGGCCTTGTCTGGCACGCATCCAGTTCACATTGCCCTTGAGCGTATTGATCTCCCCATTATGGCAAATGTATCGGTAGGGATGGGCTAAGGGCCAGGTGGGAAACGTGTTCGTGCTGAAGCGGGAATGCACAAGGGCAAGCGCGCTCGTCAGGCGTTCATCCTTCAAGTCCTGGTAGTACGCCGCCATCTGTTCCGGAAGCAACAATCCCTTGTACACGATCGTGCTCGCCGACAGGCTTGAGATATAGAAGTAGTGCCGTCCCTGAATAGCGGATTCGCTGACGGCTTTTTCCACCCGCTTTCGAATCACATAGAGCTTGCGTTCAAACTGCCCTTCGTTGAGGACATCACGGGCGATGAATACCTGCCGCATAGAGGGCTCGGTGCTCCGCGCCACGACACCGATCACATCACTCTTGACCGGCACGTCCCGCCAGCCAAGAAGCCGTGCTCCTTCTTCGCGGATAATGCTGGCAAACACGGCTTCGCACTGTCGTCGCGCATCGGCATGGGTTGGAAGAAAGACCATCCCCACGCCATACTCTCCGGCACTGGGCAGGGACATCCCTGCATCGCTGGTCGCACGTTTGAGGAATTCATGCGGGACTTGAAGCAGGATACCGGCACCGTCTCCCGTGCAAGAGTCACAGCCCTGCGCTCCCCGGTGACTCAGGCTTTCAAGAATCTGAAGCCCCTGCTGAACGATGGTATGGGATTTCTGTCCCTTGATATTGACCACAAAACCGATCCCACAGGAATCTTTCTCCTGTGCAGGGTCGTAGAGGCCTTGCTTCGCTGGAAGCCCGGGGATGCTCATGGCTCGTTTCTCGTTACAAGTGAAGACGTAGCTGTTACCTGACGGAGACTACACCAGAGAGGCAGTTGGGATGGATAACCCCCTCACTCACAAGGCGAATTCCGTTCCTGTCCACTCGGATCACCTTAATGGAAGCATGATTCTTCTGTCAAGATTGTCTCCCGGAGAGATGGCCTATGCCGGCCATCCTCTCAAAGGGGTGACTGGCTTGACTTTGTTTCCTTTTCTGCCCTACCATCCGCGCATGCCCCCAAGCCCAATCACTCCCGCGATCAACAGCATGGCAGACGTCTGGGAGGCCTACCGTGATGAGCTGGAGGGGATGGAACGCCAGGCTCGTACGAACCTTGATTCCAGCGTGGCGCTTGTCAACACCGTCGCCGCCCACATTCTGAACAGCGGCGGAAAACGCATCAGACCCTTTTTGCTCCTGCTCTCCGCCCGTCTCTGCGGTTACACCGGTCGCGATCATTACCAACTCGCCAGTCTGGTGGAGTTCATTCATACCGCTTCTCTGCTCCACGACGATGTGGTTGACGACGCCGATATCCGCCGGGGCCGGCGGACCGCCAGGAAAGTTTGGGGCAATCAAATCAGCATCCTCGTCGGCGACTATCTCTACTCCAAAGCCTTCTGTCAGGTCGTCGACTTCCGGAATCATGCGATCAACGAAGTGCTCGGTGAAGCGTGCAAAAAGATGGCGGAAGGCGAAGTGCTTCAGCTCTATTACAACGGCAACCCCTCCATGCCGGAGACGGAGTATCTGAAGATTGTCGAACACAAGACGGCCGGCTTGATGGCCGCCTCCTGTCGGATGGGCGCCATTCTCGCGGATGCCTCGGAGCCTCAGCAGGAGGCGCTGTTCCGGTTTGGTCTCCATCTCGGAATTGCCTTCCAGGTAGCCGATGACACGCTCGACTACACAGCCAATGGCGAACACCTAGGCAAATCGCTGGGGCAGGACCTCCGCGAAGGCAAGGCCACGCTGCCGCTGTTACATCTGTTACATCATTGTTCAGAACGGGACCGGCAGATGATCATCAATCGCATGGAAACCAGGGCTCTGACAGAAGAAGACCTGGGCCGATTCATCCGCATGATGGAAGAATTGGGCTCCATTACCTATGCCATGGATCGGGCACGATCCTATATCGACGAGGCCCAGCGAGATCTCGACCAGTTCGAAGACAGTACGGCCAAACGAGCCCTCTCGGTGACCGCCGACTACATGGTTACCCGCGACCGATAGCCTTTCTTCCTGCGTGTTTCCAGGGAGCAGCCCTTGGAAATGGCACCGCGTAGGGACAAGGACTCACCTTTCATATAATGGTCGCTCAACGCCCTGAACCATCTCACGGAGCAAAGGATTCAACATGGCCAAAATCATTCCGTTTCACGGAACCGCCTACGACACGTCGGTGATCGGAGACGTCGACCGGGTCGTTGCCCCTCCCTACGATATCATCGATGCCGCAGGGCAACAGGCCCTCTACAACCGCCATCCACAGAATATCATCCGCCTGGAGCTCGGTCTCGACCAGCCCGGCGATAACCCTGCGAACAATCGCTACACGCGGGCCGGGGCGACTCTCCATGAATGGCTCCGAAGCGGAGCTCTGAAACGCGATGCGCAACCCACCCTGTATTACCACACCATCGACTATCGCCCGCCCGGAGCAGACTCTCAGACCCCGATGAAGACACTGAAAGGTTTTCTTGCCACAGTGAAACTGGAAGCCCTTGACTCCGGTCATGTGTATCCGCATGAAAATACGCGGGCTGCGGCAAAAACGGATCGCCTGAATCTGCTCGAAGCCTGCCACACGAATTTCAGCCCGATCTGGTCTCTCTATTCAGATCCCCAGAACGTCGTGATCGGGCTCCTCGAAGCAGCCGTCAAGGGAAAGCCGGCTCGTTTCGATTTTGCCGATGACGTGGGATTCCGGCAACAACTATGGGCCGTCACCGACCCAACGGTTCTCGCCCAGACCGTCGACGCGATGGGCCCCAAGCCACTCTTCATCGCGGACGGCCACCATCGCTACGAAACAGCGCTGAACTATCAACGGCTGCGCCGGCAACAGGGCGGATCACCAGCGGGATACCAGCCCTACGACGGCGTACTGATGTTGCTGGCCGCCCTCGAAGACCCGGGACTCACCGTCTTGCCGACCCATCGAGTCACGACCACGCCACTCCCTCCCTATGACAAGCTGCGAGCCCTCTTCGCCGAACAGTTTGACCTGCATGAATTCGCCTATATCTCTGGAACCAGAGCGGCGGTCCGCGCGCAATTCATTGAGGCCTTGCGAACCAACGGCCGCACGGTTCCGATGTTCGGCCTAGCCGTGAAGGGAACAGATTCATACCTCACGTTGGCCCTCAAACCGACCCACCGCCCGCAATCGAGCGCGTCGCCTCGCGCGAAGCTCGATGTCTCTCTCCTCCAGCAACTGGTCGTCACGACAATCTGCCCGACGCAACAGGAACAAGAGGCGATCCTCTACACCAAAGACGATCATGAGGCACTGGATTGGGTGGCAGACGGAACCGGAACGGCAGCCTTGCTCCTCAATCCCACCAAGGTCAGCGAAGTGCAAGCTGTGGCGACAGCGGGAGAACGGATGCCGCACAAGTCGACGTATTTTTTCCCGAAGCCGCTGACCGGACTGGTGATGAACGTGATGGAGTAGACGTGGGAGAGTGAGGACGATTCCCTTGCTCGCGGAGCCCCCACGATAAAACGGTGGTCGCTCGACGCGCGCAGTTGGAATCATCCTCACCCTCCCACGGATGGAAGGGCAACATGAAAGCGAAAATCCTTATCGTCGACGACGATCCTGATATTGTCACCATGCTGGAGGATCGTCTGCAGGCCTCCGACTACCGAACCGTGATTGCACAGGACGGGGTGCAGGCGCTCGAACTGGTCGAGCAGGAGGCTCCGGGCCTCATGTTGCTCGATCTGGACATGCCGCGTTTAACCGGCATCGAAGTCCTCAAGCGGCTCCCTAAAGTCAGACCGACTGAGGATCTCCCGGTCATCGTCATGACAGCCCATGCCTCGATCGATGCTGCCGTCGAGGCCATGAAAACCGGCGCCTATGATTTTCTGACCAAGCCGCTGGACAACGACCACCTCCTCCTCGTGATCAGCAAAGCCTTGGAACGAGATTCTCTCAAACGGCAGGTGGCCTGTCTCAAATCCGAGGTCGACAGCCGCTATGCTTCGATCGTGGGTATCAGCGCGAAGATCCGCACAGTGCTGGAATCCGCCCAACGCGCCGCCAGATCCGATGCCAGTGTGTTGCTGCTCGGCGAAAGCGGCACCGGGAAGGAACTCTTCGCCCGTTCTATCCACCAGTGGAGCCCTCGTCAAGCCATGCCGCTGGTGGTCATTAACTGTGTCGCCCTCACGGAAACGCTGCTCGAAAACGAACTCTTCGGACATGAACGCGGCGCCTTCACCGGTGCAGATCGCCTGCAAAAGGGCAAACTGGAAATGGCCGATGGGGGGACGATCTTCCTGGACGAGATCGGAGACATGTCGCTCCCACTGCAGGCCAAACTGTTGCGCGTGCTCCAGGACAGGGAATTTCATCGAGTCGGGGGCACAAGACTCGTGTCGATCAATATACGGGTCATCGCAGCCACGAACAAGGATCTCCGGCAGGCCGTGAAGAACGGTGAGTTTCGCGAGGATCTCTTTTTCCGGTTGAACGTCATCGGCCTCACTCTTCCCCCGCTTCGCGAGCGGCCCGATGATCTCCCTGCCCTGGCCAAGTTTTTTTTGAACCGGCATGCCAGGGATGCGAAGCGTCCAGGTATGATGTTCAGCCCCGCTGCCATGGAGGCCATGGGTCGATATCGTTGGCCAGGGAACATCCGTGAGTTGGAGAACGTCGTCGCGCGGTCCGTTGTCTTGAACCAGTCGGATACCATCGAACCGGACATGCTGTCGTTGGATGCCATCGGCCATAGCTCGACGGGCGAACGCCTATCCTATTTCTCGCTCCCATACCATGAATCGATGAAAGAACACACACGCACCCTCATACTCCTCGCGCTTCGCGAGGAATGTGGCAACCAAACAAAAGCCGCAGCCCGGCTCGGATTGCAACGGACTTACCTTGCCCGCCTCATCAAGCAGTATGGCATTGACCCAGATCAGACTATGGCGTCCTGACTATTCGTAGGACGACGATCTGAAACTCCATCGCTTTCCGGGCCTCCCGCCATTCGAAAAACCCGGCATTCTGTGTATCCGTTGGATCAGCTTCTCGCCCATCGCTGGCTAGCAGGCTGTTGATAAAGTCCGCCAGCGGCGTTCCCTGCCTCCGCCGAAGCGCTTCGCGCAGGCAGGTCGCGGCGCTCAGAGGCTCAACGCGGAAGATAAATTTTCGGAGGTCGGAGCACTGTAGGGGCTTTTCCGTTCGCCAGGATCCATTCTAGGGGCGAACGGCCCACACGAAGTGCGGTTTGTACCTCGTCGCCTCTTCGCTTGCTGCGGCCTTGCCCGCGGCAACGGCGCGTCTTGGCGCGCCGGGGTTGGGCGGGTGAGAAAGCGGCCTTTCTGAACAGCCCGCGACCGATTTTGATAGGGTTTGTGAGTGTCCTGGCCTCACGTTTCTGTCATGCGGAAATAGTTTGTCAACGCACTGCTAGTCCGGTTTATCCGGTTTAGTTCGATCCGTGAACCAGGCACGCCATACGAGGACACCCACCACGGAAGCAAACGCGACGAGACAGAGCAGAGCGATCAAAAACGCCAGATCCATCAGATGGTCTGAGTTAGCTGAATTTTCCATCACCCTGTCAGGAAAAGATGGATTGCCAGAGGGACATGATCCATCCCTTGAACAGAGACAACCAATCACTGTCGATCGGTTCGGGTAGTTGTTTGTTCGGCGGCTGCGGATTTTGGCTGGCTGGGGCGGGGTTTACGGATGCTGGTGGTGCCGTCACCGTCGCCTTGGGTGCGGGATCTGTTTGGGCTGGAACCTGTGCCGGCGGGGCAACGCCCACCCCGGGCTGTTGGCTGCTTGGTACGATCGGTGAAACTGAAGCCCTGAGCCCATCTGCCTCACCTAATTGTGATTTGTACCTTTCAACGACCGATTGCAGCGCGGGCCGTTCTTCGTTCGCACGTTGAAGGGCATACCGCAACCTATTCTGTTGGGCAGTCAGCTGACCGATTGCCCAAGCGAGTTTGCTGAAACGTTCCTGTGAAAGGGTGCGCTCGGCCTTCATCTTCTGCTTGGCAAGCTCGAGGGCCGACGAGGCAGCCTCTACACGCCCTGAAAGATCGGCCTTGAGTTGTTCGAGTTCACTGATCTGTTCGGTGAGCACCTGCATTTCTGTCCTCGTACTGGCGACTTCCGCTCTTGTCGCTGTGAGATCAGCGACGGCCTTGTCGTAGGTACTCGGCATAACACATGCGCTTGTCGCCAAAGCAGTGAGACACAGCATCCCGGCTGCGGCGGTATGGATCTTCATTCCTCGCCTCGTTGTGGGTTCTTCACACGACTGCTCAGACGGGCCACATCCCCCATGGCTCAGACGTCTCGTTGCTGCAGAGGATACGCTTTTTATGCTAGGAAATCACCTTGGTTTTTCGATCTATCGCGGCAATTTCATTCATCGAACCAGCACAATCATTGTAACCGGACATATTATGTGATCAAGAATGAACGATACGGATAGGTGGGAAGAGCGCTCACTGCGTCGCAGGTGAAGATCCGATTGACTAGGCAGTCCTGGCGGTAGTCGCTATGGCAGACCCGAGTGTGGTAGAGTGTAGAAAATCCGCTGGGCTCTCGAAGGTCCTCTCTGTCGTGCCGCTTCCTGCTGACGACAGCCCGGCAGGAATGGTTCCTGCGGCCCGCGATGTGGCTCCGGCACGGCCATGCCGACCCATGACAAGATGCGTTGGGATGTTTGCAGCGATTCTTCACTCCATATCGGATCACAAGGAGAGACCATAACTATGAGTACCATGAAGCCCGCAAAGCCGGGAACACCTTCGGCTTGGGTCCGCATCCCTGACGGCACAAAAGTGAAGCACCGGCATGAGGGGCACGTTGGATTCATCGATGGGCTCACCGAGATTGTCAGCGGGCCCAACCGGAATCCTGACGGGAAGACTCAATATCGCATGAATATCGGGGCGCCGGATCGACAACTCGTGACGGAGAGCGACTTGTCGATTCTTATCGATGACGAAGAGCTCGTCATCATGCTGCGTCAGAAAGCACCCTATCGACGCGCAGTCACGCAATCACTCCACAGCGTGCTGACGCCGGATCGCTTCGTCAAGACAACCTGAGGTGCGCGGCAAGCTGCCCTCCCCATTGAAAGAGGAAGATCAAACCTTCGCAATGATCACATTCCAACCGGAGTCTGAGGCATGAAGCTATCTTTGGGGGGAGCGCGAGGAAGTGCCCTTGGTTGTGGAGGATTCCTCGATCTCGTCGAGGCTCTGGCGAATACGGCGAAGCAGGCTGTCCGTGGTAAAGGGTTTTTGGAGGAAGTTCGTCTTGCCGGCCATTCCCGCTGAAGAAATTTGGTCTTCGTCCGGATGGCCCGATGTAAAGAGCACCCTCATCGATGGGTGCAGAGAAGCCGCAAGGCGCGCCAGCTCTCGGCCGTTCATCATGGGCATGTTAATATCGGTGACGAGCAGGTGGATCGCTTCGGGGGATTCGCGCAGGATCCGTAGCGCCTCTTGTCCGTTTCCCACCGACAGGACCTTGTAACCGTTGGACTGTAAGACACCGCTTTCGAGACTGCGTACCTGCTCCTCGTCGTCTACGACCAGGATGGTTTCCGACCCGGTCGCAGCGGTTGGCGCCAAACCCGCAACGTCCACATCGGAATCAGGCGCCTCGACCTGCGGCAAGTAGATCTTAAACGTGGTCCCGCATCCCATTTCGGTAGTGACAGCCACGTGGCCGTGGCTCTGCTTCACGATTCCATAAATGATGGACAGCCCCAAGCCTGTTCCTTTGCCCGGAGCCTTCGTGGTAAAGAACGGCTCGAACAGCTTGGCCAACGTCGCCTGATTCATGCCGGTCCCCGTATCGCTGACCGAGAGCAGGACGTAGGGGCCGGGGCGAAGGTCGGTGGATTGACGGGCGAATCGTTCGTCCAGCTCAGCATTGGCCGTCTCGATGATCAGCGAGCCGCCCTCCGACATAGCATCATGCGCATTCACCGAGAGGTTCAAAATTACTTGCTCGATCTGAGAGGGGTCGGCCTTGACCCACCCGAGATTGGGATCGAGCTTCGTGGACAGATTGATATCTTTCCCAATGAGCTGTCGTAGTATCTTCTCGATATTTGAAACGATCCCATTCAAGTCGATGACTCGTGGCTCCAGGACCTGTTTGCGGCTAAAAGCGAGCAATTGTCTGGTCAGACCTGATGCCCGCTCTGCAGCTTTCAAAACTTCTTCGGCATACTTTCTTCCAGCAGCCGAGGGGTCCAGCGAGCCGACAATCATCTCGCTGAAGCCCCGCATAACGGTCAGGAGATTGTTGAAATCATGCGCGACGCCTCCCGCCAACCGACCCATGGCCTCCATCTTCTGCGACTGTTGAAGCTGAACATCCTTCTGACGAAGGACTTCGGCATTGTTTGTCCGTTCGATAGCGGCGGCAGCGATGGAAGCGATAACGACCAGAACGTCCAGATCGTCACGGCTGACCTGGCCGGTGGCCTTGTTCAACACCTCGATGACGCCGATCGGTGTTCCTCCATGACGCTTGAGAGGCACGACGATCATATCCCGAGACTCGTAACCAGTGAGATGGTCGGTAGCCGAATGGTGCCTGGGATCTTCGCGAACAGCCGGAATAATCTCTGCTCGGCCGCTGAAAAACACAGCCCCGGCAATCCCCTTGTCCCAGGGAATAGAGGTCCCGCGCAGCTGGTCGGCGCTCTCGCCGACCACATAGTGGAAGATCAGCCTTTTGGTTTTCTCTTCGGCGAGTAGAACGGACCCGGCATCCTCCCCGATGACTTCCAGGGCCGTATGCAACACCTGGCGCACGATGTCGTCGATATTCGTATGTTGGAGGAGGCTTTCGCTGAGACGGCGGATTGTTTCCAGCGTCGACGGCATTGCGTCCTTCCTCGAACGGTCGTGAGTCAGATCATAGGCTCATTAATCAAGGTTCGTCATTAGATATACCGTTGGAACAGCGTTTGACGAAAGGAAAAACGCACACTGAACAGGGGGGAAATCTGGAGCCCCCACGTAGGGCCCCCTGTCGAATGAGGACGAGGAAGGGTCTGGTGAAAGGCATAGTGCAGCTGGAAGAAGACGGGGGCTGCCATCTTAACGACAACAACCCCCTTTTACATGTGCGTATGAGGATTACCAGCGGTCTCGCTTACCGCCTCCGCCACCCCCGCTACGACCACCCCCACCGAATCCACCTCCACCACCTGTGCGTGGCTCCTGGGGACGCGCTTCATTGACGGTTAATGTTCGCCCACCCATTTCCGCACCGTTTAGGGCAGTAATGGCCGCCTGCGCTTCCGCATCCGAAGACATTTCAACGAAGCCGAAGCCGCGCGACTGTCCCGTAAACTTATCCGTAATGATCCGTGCGCTAGCAACGGCGCCATGCCGCCCGAACAGATCGCTTAACTCCTGCTCAGTCGCCGAGTAGGGCAACCCACCGACATAGATCTTCGCACCCATCTGGGGCTCCTCCTTTGAATGTAATGACATTGTCTTGTTCTCGAGGAACGGGGGAAGGAACTGGCCGAAGACGCGAAGGACGCGGCGACTTGGGTCTGACTTCCGACGAGATTCTCGGGCAAGGCAACATCGACCGGACAGGCCTGAATGTTTCATTCCACCTCACCGCCAGGCCCTGCGGTAAGACAAGAGGAGGCTATCACAGCCCTCTTCAAAATGGCAATCCGATCTCTCTCTTTTTCCTTGCCGGTTATTCCCCAATGCGCACCAGCAGTCCCCTTTCTCTGCACAGCTCGAACATCCAATGGAAGACGGCAATGACCATACCGAGAAACAACAGATTGAGACCGGTCGCCCAGCCGAGATGGGCGCTCGGCTCGGGAGACGCGTTGAGTACGGCACGCATCCCTTCAAACACATGGGCAGCCGGGTTCGCCCAGGCTATGGCCTGCAGCCATCCAGGGAGCACCTCCATCGGATAAAACACACAGGAGATGGGCTGGAACAGGAATACCATGCTCCAGGCCAGGACCTCCGCTTGCTGGCCGAATCGCATGATGAGGGCCGTGGTCACGACCCCGATAATCCAGCCCGTCAGCACCAGATTTAAGACGAATGGGACCAGCCACAACCCGATCACAAAAATGTTGTAGGAATAAAACAGCCCTGCGCAGACGACCATGACCACAGAGACCGCCAACACTTTGAAAATGCTCATGACCATCGTCGCAGCGAGAAATTCGTTCGGCTTGAGTGGACTGGCGAACAGGTTCATGAGATTTCTTGCCCAAATCTCCTCCAGAAACGAAATCGTGACTCCCTGTTGAGATCGAAACAGCACATCCCACAGGATCAACGCTCCCAAAAAAAACGTCACGGCGCCCGGGATCTGCCCCTGGAATTTCATGAGGTAGACCGTGATGAACCCCCAAATCACGAGATCCAGAAACGGCCAATAGAAAATTTCCATCACGCGCGGCAAGCTGCGGCGGTACAGATACATATGCCTCACCACCAGCGCGTAAATCCGATGCACCTTCATCGTTCCCTCTCTCTTCACTCTCTTCGGTTGGGCTGTCGACCATTCAGGGGGGGGCGATGGGTATGGTTCCCCCTGCGGCCGTCGAGCGAGCACATTCCGATCGTGCGCGCTCCGGGAGCAAGGGAACCGTACCCATCGCCCCCCTCTTATTTCTCCCGCGCCAACTTCACAAACACTTCCTCTAAATCTGCCTGCCCAAACCGCGCCACGATCTCCTGCGCCGTCCCCTCTGCCACAATCTTTCCCCGCTGAAGGAAGATGATTCGATCCGACATCTCTTCCATCTCGTGCATATTATGTGAGCTATAGAGGACGCTCAGCCCGGACGACTGTCTCTCTTCCTTGAGAAAGCTCCGAATCTTTTGTGCGATATCAGGATCCAGGCTCGCCGTCGGCTCATCGAGAAAAAGGATCTTCGGATCGGTCAAAAACGCTTTGGCCAACCCAAGTCGAGTGCTTTGCCCGGAAGAAAGCTTGCGCGTCACTTTATGACGAAACTCCTCCATCTCGAGCCGCTTCACGATGTCATTGATTCGTTCTCGAATCTGAGACAGACCATACAACCGCCCAATCACCCAGAGGTTCTCTTCTACCGTGAGCGCCTGCGGCAATGAGACATAGGTCGAGGAAAAATTCACTTGCTGCAGAATGCTCTCTCGATCAGTCGCCAGATCGAGCCCGAACATCTGAATGGATCCGGCAGTCGGTGTGACGACCCCGAGCAGCATCTGAATCGTGGTGGTCTTCCCCGCTCCATTTGGACCCAGCAATCCAAGAATTTCTCCCGGTCTGATGTCGAACGAAATATCGTTGACGGCGAAGAATTCGCCAAATTGTTTGACCAGACGTTGCACATGCAGAATGGGCGTGGGCATGAATGTCAGTCTGTCACTCGTGTAACCGCGACCTGTGAGTTGAAGAGCCGCGCGATGGCATGGCAACCGACACCGAATGTCGGTTACCTTGTGTGAGGGATGCTCACAACGCCAAGAGCGCCAGCATCAGCGACAAAGGCTGAGCGAGGGCCGGTTTAAGCTTCTAGTCCCTGTTCCGAGCGAGCCTGCGATCTTGGAAACTGCTTCATGATTAACGCGGCAACGCCGACGACGTCATCCAGCCCAAAGAGTGGAACGTGCAGATCTACAGGCTTATCCGATACCACCGCGAGTAGCCCTTCCGTAGAAACGGGGATTTCCCCGACCTGCTCACGGACGACAATGATCTTGGGATACCGTTCGTGCTTCCATCCTTCTGCGATGATCAGGTCGTAGGTGTGATCGAGAAACCGATCCCGGACGTCTTCGACACGCATCTGATCGGACACATCGGCAAACATTGCCATGCTCCCCTTGGAGAGAACCACGACGCTGCTCGCTCCGGCTCGCTTGTGACGCCAGCTGTCTTTCCCTTCCGTATCGAGATCAAACCCGTGTCCCGTATGCTTTACAGTTGCCACCTTGTAGCCGGCTCTGACCAACTCTGGAATCACACGCTCGATCAGCGTGGTTTTCCCGCTGTTCGACCGACCGACAAACGCGACGATAGGTATGCCCATGATAAAACCGGTCAATCGTCATTGGCCAGGAGAGATCGCCAATGCTCCTCCCGCTTGGCTAATGACTGACGACCAGTGACCTCCTTTTTGTCAGCAACAGGACTGGTGATGTCCACTTGTGTGACTTGAGTCTGTCGGGCTGGCCCAGGCTACGCCGCTCAGCAGTTGAACCGATACGAGATCACCCAGGCTCACTCGCTCCACTTCGACGGGAATATCGATCAAGCAATTGGCCTTCACCATGGACGTCAAGATTCCAGAACCTTGCGCACCAGTCGTTCGAACCATGAACACACCATCTTCCCGAGTCAGCACGCCGCGGAGGAAATGGCGTCGGTCCGGCCGTTTTGAGAAGCTCTCCTGGAAAAGCGCCTGGACAACCGGCCGACCATAACTCCGGTGTCCACTCATTTTGAGCAGTGCCGGCCGCACAAGCTGCTCGAACGTCACCATGGAGGACACGGGATTTCCCGGCAACCCAAAAGCCAGCTTACCCTGAATCTTCCCGAAGGCCAGCGGCTGCCCAGGCCTGATTGCCAACTTCCAGAAGTTCATGTCTGCGCCCAGTTCATGAAAGACCGCTTTCGTGAAATCATAATCACCCATCGATACGCCACCCGACAGCACAAGAATGTCTGCCGTCAGGCCTTGTGAAATCTTTTCCTTCAGTGCCGCGGGTGTGTCTCTCGCAATCCCCAGCAGCAGGGGAATACCACCTGCCTCTTTGACGGCTGCGGCAATCCCGTAGCTATTGGAGTTGATGATTTTTTCCTCGCTAAACCGCTCGTCCAAATCCGCCAGTTCATCACCGGTCGAAAGAATCGCGACCCGAGGCTGCTGATAGGCAAAGATGAACGATTTGGCGAGAATCGCCAACATCCCCGCTTCACCCGAGCGAATTTGCGTCCCTTTTCCAATGATACATTCGCCCTTCTTGGCATCTTCCCCTTGGGGTCGAATATTGGCGCCTTGCTGCTCCGGCTTGAAGACACGAACAGATTCAGCTGTAAACTCCGTATCCTCGACCTTCAAAACCGTATCGGCCCCCTTCGGCAGGGGGGCTCCGGTCATGATGCGGATCGCCTGCCCCGCGCCGACAGATTTTGATGCCATCTTACCTGCAGGAACATCTTCGATCACTTCGAGCGTCACCGGTTTCTGAATCGCATGCTCCTGTTTGATGTCGTTCCAACGCACCGCAAACCCATCCATCGCACTGTTATCCCAGGGTGGATTATCCCGTTCCGCTACGATATCTTCACCAAGGACACGGCCAAGAGCATCGAGGAGGGAGATCTTTTCCAGGCCCAGGATCGGCGTTGCCCCCAACACGATCCGCTGCGCCTCGTGGAGCTGTGTGAGCCCCTCCGTCACATCTGTCGCCTTCACAGTCTCTCCTTCATCAATGCGCCTGCGAAGAAGCAATTTTTACGAGCGACCCGCGCTTTTTACAGAACACTTCGACCTTGTTGGCGATGTCGTGATAACACTCCGCCGTCGGCGTGTCGGAATTAAACATGGCAAATGGCTCGCCGGCGTCGGACTGAATGACGACATCGGGATCGAGGGGAATACGGCCAAGAAATGGCACACCCATACCGATCGCGGAGGCTTCCCCCCCGCCCTTGCGGAATACTTCGATGTGGTTGTGGCAATGGGGACACTCCAGCCCGCTCATGTTTTCGACAATCCCGATGATCGGGACTTCGCTATCTTTGCAGAATGTCACCGACTTGCGGGAATCCAGCAACGCCACTTCCTGGGGCGTTGTGATGATCACCGCACCGCTGACATTCCCGAGCAGGTCGATGGTCGTAACCGATTCGTTGCCGGTACCTGGAGGCAGGTCGATAAACAAGAAATTGAGATCCTGCCACTCGACACCGCCCAGGAGTTGATTGATGAATTCGTACTTGTACGCATCGCGCCAGATGATCGGATCGTCGGAATTCTGCAATAAGAAGGACATCGAGGCAATTTTCAGATTATATGCCTGAAATGGAATAATCCCGCCTGAACTGCTGATCTTCAGCTTCTGACCTTCGGCCCCCACCATTTTAGGAATATTCGGGCCATGGATATCCATATCGCAAATCCCGACATGCCACCCTTTGAGCGCGAGACTCACGGCAAGGTTCGTCGTACAGGTGCTCTTTCCGACGCCACCTTTGTTACTCATGATGAGCACCTTGTATTCGATCCGTTCCATCCGTTTAGCCACCAACCAGCGGCTGTGCCCCTCTTTGTCCTTCTGACAGGTTTCGTTCTCATCACAGATCGCGCAAGCCCACATGTAGACGCATGCATCACTGCCACCGGAGCCGGGGGGTTGAATGACGTTCAATTCACGAGCCATGTATCTTCCCTCTCTAAGACGTTACGTCGGATCTGCCTACTTTCGTTCTTTTCGTCTATCTGTCGGCACGCCGACATAGTCGCCTCCTCCCACGTTAGGGAGTCCCATCGATGGCGCGCTGCCGTTTCCCGCCGCCGCAGTGGCAACGGCCGGCACGGCCGACCCTTCCGATACCGGCTTCTTCTTGTTGAAAAACCCCGCGCTAAAAATCCCAATCTCGTAGAATATGTACATCGGCAAGGCCATGAGACATTGGTTGAAGGGGTCGGGCGTCGGCGTGAGAATTGCGGCAAAGATGAACGACCCCAGCAGCGCCCACTTACGATACCGCTTGAGAAAAGGCGCATCGACCCACCCAAGCTTTGCCATGAGAGTAATCGCGAGTGGAACTTCGAAAATCAACCCGAATATCAGCAAGAACCACAGGGCAAATCCGACATACTGTGCAATGGAGATCTGGGGAATGAAGCCGGCGGTCACACCGTAGGAAATCAAAAAGTTCAGCGCGAATGGAAGCACAAAGAAAAAAGAAAAGCCCACCCCTGCGTAAAAAGCCAGTGCGGTCAACAACACAAACGGCGCCACAAAACGTCGTTCCTGGGCATGGAGCCCAGGCACCACGAAATGCCAGACTTCCCAGAGAATGTATGGGGTAGCAGCGGCAACAGCAAAAAGCCCGGCCACCTTGACGTTTTGCCATAACGCTTCAGCCGGCGCGAGAAAAACAAACGGAACGGTCGGCAAATCAGTCGGCACCCAGGACAAAGAGCCCGGCATGAACATGTTCTGGAGGGGAATGCGAAGCCACTTGACCAACAGATCGGCGTAGAAAAACGTGCCGACAAATACCACGCCAGTGATGATCGCTACACGTGTCAGCCGAACCTGGAGCTCCACGAGGTGCTCCATGACCGGCATCTTCTTATCTTCCAGCGGCTTAAAGATCGTGTCTTGCAGCCACTGGTTGATTGAATTCAAACCGAAGGCCATGCGAGCGTTATCCCATGGTTGGCCACGACCGCCCGGGGACCGGGCGATTGTGGCCAGCGTCATATGTATTACTGGGGATTGACCGCCACAAACAGATTATTCCCCTGCCGGCTCAGAAGCAGGACGGCCATCTCGTCTTTTTTCAGCGCACTCGAAGCTTTCTGGTAGTCTTCGAGCTTGGTCACAACTTGGTGGTTCACTTCCTGAATGACATCACCGCGCTGCACGCCGGCCGATTCCGCAGGACCGCCGCCCTCGACAGACGTCACGACCACACCCGTCATCTTCGCCGGGATGTTCAATTGGCTCATCGTGGCTGCGTCCAACGCTTGCACACGAAGGGATGCGAGGACATTATCCGGCAGCTTCACCGGTTCGACCTGTTCCTTCGGAGGCGATGGCTCCCTCTTCGCCAACATTTCATCCGTCGGCCGCTCCGCCACCTTCACGGCGATAGTCTGTTCCTTGCCGTCTCGCAACACCTTCACCTGTGCATCCTTGCCGACCATCGTGCGTGCGACGAGGTTCCGCAACTGACTCACGTTGAGAACTTCTTTCCCGTTGAATGCAACCACGACATCCCCGCGCTTGATGCCCGCTGCGTGGGAAGGGCCGTTTTCATTCACGTCGCTAATGAGGACACCTTTGCGATGCTCCGGAAGCTTGAAGGATTTTGCCAAGGCCGGCGTAATCTCTTGAATCGCGACACCCATCCAGCCGCGCACGACCTTACCGGTTTTCTGCAGACTCTCAACGATGTCCAGTGCGATACTGCTCGGAATAGCGAAGCCGATCCCCTCGGATCCTCCAGTCCTTGAGAAAATTGCCGTATTGATCCCGATGAGTTCGCCGCTCAAATTAACCAAGGCCCCGCCGGAATTGCCCGGATTGATGGCCGCATCGGTCTGGATGAAATCTTCATAGTCGGCAATCCCGACATTGCCTCGCCCCAACGCGCTGATGATGCCCAGGGTGACGGTCGAACTCAGCCCGAACGGACTGCCGACTGCCAACACAAGATCGCCGACCTGTAACTTCTCATATTCTGCCCATTTTAAGGAGGGAAGGTTCTTCGCGTCGATCTTCACGACAGCCAAGTCCGTCTTCGGATCGGTTCCCACCACTTTTGCGCTGAATTCACGTCGATCGCTGAGCGTGACAGTGATCTGCGTGGCGCCTTCAACCACATGGTTGTTGGTCACGATAAAGCCGTTTGGATCAACGATGACACCGGATCCGGCGCTCTGATCAGGGCGCCCATGCCCTCCGCCTGGAGGCATTGGTGGAGGCGTCGGAAGTTCCCCTCCTGGTGCTTCTTCACCCGGAGGTCCTTCAAAAGGGCCCGGGGGTAACGGCGATCTCCGGCCTCGGCCTCCACTTTTTTCACCTCCGGTCACCGCAATATTTACCACGGCTGGGGTGACCTGTTTGACAATCTCTGAGAATCCTTGTGCCAGCCCGGCTGGAACCCCGGCGGCTAAGGCAGTGGGTTCACTCAACAGGACAGTACATGCCAAGACACTCATGACCAGACCGATACTTGTGAAAAAACCTTGGACATCCCCTCCCTTACTCCGAGTGACCATAACAGCGTTCCTCCACAGGGTTAACTGACGTAACATCATGAGCTGAACGGTATATTGTACACCACAGTTATGAGGGCTTCAAAGACTAACTACTCCCTGTCTGACCCTGCCAAACAGCGCCCAAGGGGATCTTTCGCCCGTCACGAAGCGCCAGCACCTCGCCTCGCGCTGATCGGGCGTGCGTCAGGGACAACTCCATATCCTCCCGGGTGTCGGAACGGTGCAGATGGCGCATCTTCCACCTCCGGCCACGCAGGCTCATGCGTTGTTTTCCGATGTTGGTTTCTACGATCGCTCTCCCTCGACAGATCTGTCAAGTCCAGCAGAGATGTTCCCCTTGCAATCCTGCCTGTGACTCGCTACTCTATTTCTCTTAGGGTCTGGTCTGGTACTGCCTCGTGGTTCAACACAACAGGACTGGTTTCCTATGCCCTACCAGAAGGTTTCAAGCTCCATCGACTGTTCAATCATCCTTCCAGCCTACAACGAGGCTGCCCGCATTCTTCCCTACCTTCGAAGCATCACCTCTTACATGCGAGACCGAGGACAGCCCTATGAGGTTCTCGTGGTTGACGACGGTAGTATCGATGCCACCGCCTCCGTTGTTGAGACGCTGGGTTCATCAGTCCCCGAGATTCAGCTGCTCAGGGCGCCGAGGCGTCGAGGTAAAGGCGCGGCTGTCCGACGAGGGATGCAAGCCGCTGTTGGACGGATCCAACTATTTGCCGACGCGGACGGCGCCACCCCGATTCAGGAACTCGCCCACCTTGAACAGGCCGTAGCGAGTGGAGCCGACGTGGCTATCGGATCACGCGCACTCGCCTCCCAATTGCCGGGTTATACAGTCCACACCCGCTGGTATCGAACCATTTTGACCACCCTATTTAACTCCGTTGTGAGGCAGAGCAGCCTCAGGGGAATCACCGACACGCAATGCGGATTCAAGCTTTTCCGTCAACGTGTGGCAGCAGACCTTTTTCAAGTATCCTCAATCGACGGCTACGGCTTCGACCTCGAACTGCTCTGTATCGCGCAACAACGTGGATACCGCATCACAGAGATTCCTGTGAATTGGTCCCACCAGCCTGACTCGAAATTTCGGGTCTCCAGAGATGTGCTCGCCATGTTACGCGAAATGGCTCTCATTCGACGGAATAAAACCAAGGGCTACTACGCTGTTCCCTCACAGTCGCGGGACTTTCATCCTTCCGCGGCCGGCCAACTCGAGTTTCCTCCCCGATAAGAAAACGAGGCTGTCAGGCCCCCTCTCCTAGATGATCGCCTGTGCATCGTCACTTCACCGTCTGATCATGTTCCCGTTTCGTTTCTGCCCATGCCCGAGACCCTCGGCTTAACCCACCCCTCTATCTATTCAGAAATGCTCAAATCTGAAGACTCTCTCATGCTCGAATTACTCAGCGACAAGTTGCATTCGGTCACACATTTCGGTACGGTCCCAGATCGCAGTTCAGAGGCCAAACCATTCACGGCGGGCGCCTTCCCAAGCCTGCGTGATTTACGGGGTACTGACAAACTACTTGACCAGAACAGGCACGCAAGGTCTGGATACTCGAAGACCTGTTGAGAAGCCATCGCAGGCCGTTCAGAAAGGCCGTCCAGCAAGGCCGCAGCAAGCGACGAGGCGACGCGTACTCTCTGTAGTACGTTGAGCCTCTGAGCGCGGCGACCTGCCTGCGCGAAGCGCTTCGGCGGAGGCAGGGAACGCCGCTGGCGGACTTTCTCAACAGCCTGTTCATGAAGACTTCGACTACCATCGCCAATCCACTATAGGCCGTGCTCATCGAACGACACACAAGAGCCTCATCCCAACGATTCACGGCGCATGGTGCCTTCCTCCTGTGTGTCATCATCACCGTGAGTGGTCTGTGGGGGTGCGAGAAGCTGACTTCGATATTTCAGCGAACCCCCTTGCCTGACATGGGCCCTCGCCTGAGCAACTCCGTCAAGCTGACATTCGATCCCTCCTTCACGAATCTCACGATGCAGTACATCAATGGGTGCAATAGCCCGCGCGAACTTCATGTGGGGGAAGAGCTCGAATCGGTCATGATTGACGCGGCTTCCCAAAACTTTTCGGCCGTGACCGTCGCCGGTGGAATTGCCGCGCCGGTCCGGCCGGACACGGAAATTGTGCTCACACTCCAACGCTCGAACTTCAAGCTCTGGACCGATACTGTCTACGACCGGGTGCCTGCGGACATCGCCATCGAAATACTTCTCACTTTTAAGGACGCTGCGGGGAAGGAGCTTGGCCAGCAGACTGCGTCGATCACACACCAGCAACGACTGATTCTAGAGCCGAGCCTCCGCCGATGCGATTACGGCAATATCGGGGAGTTTGTGCATGATGCTGGGGTCGCTCTCTCAACGCAATTCATCCGCGCCGCCAGGATCCAGTTAGCAGCCACTGGCGGAACCGCCCCTGTCACAATGGCGGCATCACCATCGAAGGCAGGTTCAACAACCACGACCTTTCCAGCCGATGGCCCTCGATCGGCACTCTCGTTCAAAGCCGTTGTGTTGGACGAGAACGGCGATTTGGTCTTTGAGGGAGGCGAGCGCCTTCTCGTGCGCATCGGCCTCATGAACGGAGGAGAACAGGAACTTCAGGGGGTCACTGCGACCTTGAAAGGTACCGCCTCGGTGCTCGAACAGTTTCCGACCACCACTGTCGTGGTCGGGCGGCTACAACCAGGTCAATCCCGCTCAGTTGAATTTGCGGCGACATTGCCGCAGTCTGTCCTGCAACAGAAAGCAGAGATTCATGTGGTAGTGTCTGATTCAGGAACCCATGGTCAGCCTCCGAGTCAAGTCCTACCCCTGTCGATCCAACCGTCTGGTCTCAAAGCCGAGGACGTGGATACCATCCCTGCTGTAACCGGGGGGGGTCGGCAGCCACACACCTACTTGCTCTCAATTGGAATCGGGTCGTATCGAGACCAACAAACCGAAGCCCGAAAGTCCGCTTCCTTGGACGCCGAGATGGTCTCGAACTATTTTCGGTCCCTCGGCGGGTTGCCTCTGTCCAACGTCCGTTTGCTGCAGGACCGGACAGCCATACGCTCGGATATTGACGAAGCCCTGTTGGATTGGCTCCCACCTCACATGAACAGGGACGCGGTCGTGATCGTCTATTTTGCCGGCCTGGCTTCGGTCTCATCGACGGGAGAAGTGTTTCTGATCCCCTACGATGGAACCGCTGTGACGACATCACGATCGTACCCGCTCAAACGCTTGGAAGCAGCGCTGTCCCGCTTACAAGCTAAACACACCCTGTTTTTGTTCGATGGTCTTGTGTTGCCAGTGGAGCCGAATCACCGGACCAAGACCTCCCTCCCCCAATGGAACCCTACAGGGAGTTCGACTATCCATGTCATTGGAACCAGCGACATCGGACAGAGGTTGGAGGACAACCAGCATCGGCATGGCCTGTTCACCTACTATCTGCTGCGGGCGCTGCGCGGCGAAGCCGATACCAACCGGGATGGTGATGTGACACTCGGCGAAACCGTGACCTATCTCAGCCAGAAAGTGCGTTGGGCCTCCAAAACCCACCTGGACCAGGAGCAACGTCCATTCACTATTCCGGCGCTCCGCTCAACCGATCCTTCTGCTACCTTGATACTGGCCAAGCCTGCTGTGATTCAGGGAGCTGAAGGCCGCTAGGCGCTACTGCCGCTGACTACAACACCCCAATTCAAGGCCAGAAAACAAAAAAAGAGGGTGGAGGATTCGACCCCCACCCTCTCAAACTCACGGCTACGGCGAAGCTACTCTTTATCTTTGCAGAAGGCTCGCTCGTAGTTGATGATCGTCCAGGCCTCTTCCTCCGTGATCGCGGCCGGGATTAACGGCACCATGCCTGTGCCTGCGCTGCCATTCTTGATCACCCAGAAGAGTTCGCCATCTTTCCGCTTCTTATGGAACTTACAGTTCGTGAAATTACGTGGGGCCGGATTCAGAATTTTACCAGCCTCGCCCATGCCATCTCCTTCCTTACCATGGCAATTGAAACAGGTTCCCTTGCCCTCGTACAGAGCCTTTCCCTTGGCAAGGGTCTCCGGACTTGAGGCGACTGGATTCTTGGCGGCCCTCGCATCGGCCATCTGATCCGCTGGAACGCGGGCCTTCAGCGGGTCCCTCTCTTCGCCTGCGTATGCCGAGACCGATAGCAGCATTAGCACTGCGCTGATTCCCAAAAACTTAGAAAAATACCCCATCAGACTTCCTCCTTTGTGTTTAACCACCGCAGATGACTCAGCCTCTCAGCAACGGCTCTGAGATCCATAGTAAAGTCACAAAACGCGGGCGAATATAACAACGGCCTTCCACTCCTGTCAAGCAATCCATCGCGTTGCGATATGTCCCCACACATCCGTGACTGGCCCACGATCGTTCCCGGCCTCATCCCCCTCCTCTCATAACGGCTTTCATTCCTGATGAGATATGACAATCAAAGCTCATGCCAGAACCCGCAAGGGGTGAGATACAATATTCCGGCTAGTTAGGAACGTCCCATCACCAAAAATATAGAACAGCTTAAAAATGGTGGCACCATTGCGCCTCAGTCCCTACTCCTACGCCCCATCTCTCACATTCGTCTCCCAGTGCAACTCTTGCGGAAGATAAGATCACGACAATCTACCACAAAACTCGGGCATGCGTGAGTGTGGTTAGAATGGAAGGCCCCATCAGATGAGGGCCGGGGAAACTCACGCGGTGCAACCGGAGAGACAGTGCTGGCGAAAGATTAGCGCTTGACAATAATATCGCGTGCGACTTTGCCACTCGGGCCGAAGGGCTTTTGAGGTACGCCATTGAGCTCGGCCTTGACTCCCCCTGCGTTACCAAGCGTCAAGGTAAACTGGTCCTGGCCTTTCCATGTGGCCTTTTCTCCAGGTCTGAGCAGGACCTCTTGAGGGCTACCGCCATCGATTTGAACGACGACCCAACTCAGCTCTGTCGCTTCAAGCTCAAGCGCCAACTGCCCCTCTGTTGCTTCCGACCCCTCGAGTGAAATCCCGCCCAGTGGTCCGTCGCTACCAGGCGACGAAGGACTCGGAGCTGCTAGTACCGGAGCAGCCGAAGCCGTTGCGGGCTTGGTCGCTGGCTCAACATGGTTTCCTGCGCTCACCTCAGCTGACGAGACGGGGGGATCGTTCGGTTTCGTCTTGAGGGACGGGAGGATCTCCTCAGCCAGCTGGCTTGGCGGAGATTCCTGAGATTCTGGAGCCGGTTGAGTGGTTCGCTTGGATGCGGAAGGAACGGAGTCTGTGCTCGAACGCCGGACGAGGAGCGACGACTGTTCACGGCTTAAGAGAAAGATGAGCGTGAGGATCGCGATACCGATCGCAATCGCAACGGCCTTCCGATTGACTTGACGTTTCCGCTCTTCTTCGGCCTGCCGCACTCTCAACCGTTCTCGTTCTGCCTGCTTGTCGTAGTACGTGCCTGCCGATTGAGCGAATCGGTGGATCGCATCCTCTTCATCAAGCCCAAGGGACCTGGCATAGGACCGGACAAAGCCTCGCGCAAACACTTGGTCGGGCAACTTGGCGAAGTTCCCCTCTTCTAACGCCTTCACGAAATCAGTTCGAATTCGCGTCTTGGATGCGACTTCGTCGATGGTGAGCCCCTTCGTCTCCCGCACCTGTCTGAAAAATTCACCGATCGATTCCATGGGTGTCTCTCTATTACTTGATCCTTGTCAGCAGTTCCTTCGCAGCTGCGGCATACTCGCCGCCCTTATCGAGCGTCGTCACCTTGGTCAGCGCCTCCCGTGAGCGTCGTTCGAATCCCAGCTTGTAGTAGGCACGCCCCAGCTCCAACTGTAACAACGCCGGTGGAACGTTTGGTGGATTGACCACTAGGGCATCCTCAAACGATTCCATCGCCCCCTGGTAATCACCTTCGTGGGCCAGCGCCTGGCCGAGATGGAACCGGGCCAGGTCCGGGGTTCCATACAAGGGATTGGTCAGTGCTTGACGGAATGAGGCGATCGCTTCCGTCCATCGCCCCTGCTTTTCCAATATCTGGCCCAGATATGTGTGGGCTTCCGAGTAGCTTTCATCAAGCTTTGTCGCCGCCCTAAATTCTTCTTCGGCTTGGGGCAATTTACCCTGCATCGCCAGAATATGACCGAGCCCGTATCGCGCCTCCTTGTTGTTCGGATCGAGATTCACAGCCTTCTGGAACGATACAAAGGCCTTCTGCTGATCCTTATCCAGACTCGCGAGGCCTTCGTGGTAATAGCCTTTTGACTTCTGTACCGAACCTTCCGAGGTCGCACAGCCGGGTAACCAGCTGATCAGCAGAGCCATCGCAAGCAATGGACGAGCAAATAGTCGAACAATCAAACAGGCAAGGCGAATCTGGGTCACGAAAGATCCTCGAAATGGGTCAATTGCTTAAAGGCTCGAAACCGCTCCTGAATCTCTTTGTAATCTAGGATTCTCAAACGGTCAAGACTAAAGGCTTCTACAGTAAATGAGGCCATGACGCTCCCGAAGATAATTGCTTGTTTGAAGGCTTCGGCCGAACGGTTGCCTGTAGCCGTCAAATAGCCCAGAAAGCCTCCGGCGAAGGTATCACCTGCACCGGTCGGATCTCGTACGTCTTCCAGCGGAAAGGCCGGAGCTCCGAATACCTGCTTCTCATTGAACATCAATACCCCATACTCCCCACGCTTGATAATGAGGTGCTTGGGCCCACGCGCAAGGACTTTTTGCGCCACTTTCACCAGATTCGAGTCTTCGCCGAGCGCCCGAGCCTCACCGTCATTAATGATCAGAATATCGACCTGCTCCAACACCCGCCACAACGCGTCTCGCTTGCCATTGATCCAAAAGTTCATCGTATCGCACGCGACCAATGGCGGACGTGAAAGTTTCTGCAACACATCCAATTGCAGCTCCGGGTCGATATTTCCGAGAAACAATACGTCCGGTGATCGATAGGCCTCGGGGATTTTCGGCCGAAAGGTTTCAAACACGTTGAGTTTCGTATCGAGCGTGTGCGCTTCGTTCAACTGATGCGTGTACTCTCCTTTCCATCGAAAGGTCGAGCCGGATCTCCGTTCCAATCCAGTCACATCGATGCCACGGCTCTTGAGGAAGGCCAGGTGTTGCGGGGGGAAATCTTCCCCCACGACTGCGATAAGATCGACGCTGGCAAAATAACTGGCGGCGGTTGAAAAATAGGTGGCCGAACCTCCAAGGACCTCGCTGACCTCCCCGAAAGGTGTCTTCACCGTATCTAATGCGACTGACCCGACGACGAGCAACTTTCCCATGACTTAACGAACCCCTTTCCTCACTGGAACAACCCGTTCCATCAACAGAGCCAGCTTTCGTCTGAGAGCGGCCGGCATCTGATCGGGCGCTGTGATGATGGCATCCTGCAACGCGCGCTGGCAGCTGCAGGCCTTGACTGCTGCCACTGCAGGCAGCACCGACCGCAACAGTCGCTTGGCCAGCGTGACATTCTGGCGGAGCGTGGTCAAAATCGCCTCGACGGTGACGGCCTCTTCCGTCTCATGCCAACAATCGTAATCGGTCGCCAGGGCCACCGTGGAGTAACAGAGCTCCGCCTCTCGCGCAAGCTTCGCCTCGGGAAGATTGGTCATCCCGATCACGCTAGCACCCCACTGCCGATAGAGGCGGGACTCCCCTTTGGTTGAAAACTGCGGCCCTTCGATGCAGAGGTAGACACCGCCCTGATGTACCGTAGCGCCGACCATGCGGCCTGCTTCCAACAATGAGGAACCAAGCGAGGCGCAGACCGGATCGCCAAACGCCACATGCGCCACGATCCCTCCTTCGAAGAAGGTCGATACCCGCCGCTTGGTGAGGTCGATAAATTGATCCGGCAACACCACATCCCCTGGCTTGATCGACTCCTTCATACTCCCAACCGCGCTCACAGAAATCACCCGTCGAACCCCAAGAGACTTGAGCGCATAAATATTCGCGCGATAATTGATTTCAGAGGGATTCATCCGATGGCCGCGCCCATGCCGCGAAAGAAATGCGATACGAACCCCTTCTAACTCGCCGAGCAAAACCTTATCGGAGGGGGCCCCAAAGGGAGTCTTGACCGGGCGTTCCATGACCTTGCGAAGCCCTTCGATGTCGTACAGCCCACTGCCGCCGATGATGCCGATGTCGGCATGTCCTCCGGTTTTCTGCCGTGTCATTCCTGCTCCTCAAGTGTGCTCAGAAACCGACCCACCGATCCGATCACCAGCGACGCCGTGTGCCGGACTGATTCCGACTCCTCAATCGTCAACCATTGAATTCCCGGTTCCTTTCGAAACCACGTCAGTTGTCGTTTGGCATATTGTCTCGTGTCCCTTTTGAACCGACGAATCATTTCAGCTGCGTCATACTCACCGGCCAAGTGCTCTGCCACCTGGCGATACCCCAAACCCTTCATGGCCCCACTCTCACGCCGATACCCCTGGGCCAGGAGCTGTCTGGTTTCTTCTATCAAACCATGAGCCAGTTGCCAGTCAATCCGGCTCTCGATACGCCGATACAGCGCACCGCGGTCCCGGTTCAAGCCGATGATCAAGGCTGAAAATGGCCTTTCAGTAAATCCATGTTCCTGCTGAAACTCCGACATCCGGCGACCGGATAACTGGTACACTTCCAGCGCACGGATTACTTTCGATTCGTCGCGGGGATGCAATTGCGCCGCGACCATTGGGTCGATCGCTGCAAGTCGAGCATAGAGGCGATCGTGTCCTTGGTCAATCGCCTCCTGCTGCAGAACCTTCCTCAGAATTGGATCGGACGGTGGCGCGCCACACAAGCCCTTCAGGAGGGTCCTTACATAGAGCCCTGTGCCGCCTACAACGAGAGGAAGACGGCGGTCTTTGTACAGGCGTTCGATCTCATCCACTGCATGACGTCGATATGCACCGGCATTAAATAGCTCACCAGGACCGACGAGGTCGATTAGTCGGTGGGGAACCCCCTGGCGTTCCTCCGGAAATGGCTTATCCGTCCCAATGTCCATCCCACGATAGACTTGACGGGAATCTGCCGTGAGCACCTCGGTCTCGAAAGTCTTGGCTACCTCGACCGCAATGCGGCTCTTCCCCACAGCAGTCGGACCCACGATCACAACCACAGGCTTGCAACAGACTTGCTTCCCTGAGAGACGGCAGGTTGCTTTCGCTGGAATGGTCATCATGACCATCCAACCCTGCCGAACAGCTGGGCGAGTTCATCTGTGGAAAGACGAAAGGCCGTGCGACGCCCATGCGGGCAGGTCATGATCAACCCTTCCTGTACCCAATCGTGGATCAACTGCTGAATCTCAGGAAGCGCCAAGGTACGCCCAGCGCGTACGGCCCCATGACAGGCCATAGACGCCAAGACCGGTTGAACGCGTAATTCCAAGGACGAGGCTCGATCCCACTCGGTCAAGTCCTCGAGCAGGTCCTGTACCAACACCGCCGCATCCACCTTGCCCAACCCGACCGGCACTCCCCGAATCGCCACGCCTGTTGCGCCAAAAGGTTCAACCAGCAGACCGAGTTTTTCCAGATCGTCGCTGCGCTTGAGCAGCAGTAGACTCTGCGCTGCCGGCAGTTCGACCGGTTCCGGAATCAGGAGCGGCTGCGACGGGATTTCCCGGCTCTGCCAGCCTCTCCAAAGCCGTTGGAAAAGAACACGCTCATGCGCCGTATGTTGATCGATCACTTGCAGTTCATCACCCACCTGAGCCACGAGATAGGTCCGGAGGATTTGCCCGAGTGGCACGATGTCAGGTTTCTCCGCCCGCTGATACATCGCAACTGGCTCGTGAGCGAAGGCAACCTGACTTCCTTCGACGATGCCGGATAGGGTCTCCGTATCGTTCATCATGATTCGGGAATCCCGGCCAGTGGCTGGGATCAAGCCAGCCTGGCGAGAGCCACTGAGTAGATCGACCTGCCGCACGGCAGTAGGAAGCGACTCCGGCATCGTCTGCGATGCCCCTCCCTGCGTCAGACCCAGCACAACCTTCCGCCCAGATCCATCGAGTGCATGACGGACGGTCTGACGCACCAACTGATGAAGAGCTTCCGTGTCTGCAAAACGGACCTCTTTCTTCGTAGGGTGTACGTTGACATCGAGTCGGTCGGGTTCGATATCCAGGAAGAGCACGAACGTTGGGTGATGCCCCTTGGGCAGGAACGACCCATACCCATCCACGATCGCATGAAACACAGTCGCATTGCGGATAGGCCGCCGATTCACAAACAATTCCTGTGGCGTTCTCGAGGATCTCGCATGAAGCGGATCGACCATCACGCCACGGATCGACATTCCTGCTATCCGACCCCGCGCCTCAATAGTTCGATCGAGAAAGGCTGGGCGATAGACTTGAAGGATCCGATCACGATCCGTGGTGACGGCAGGATAGTTGAGAATCTCCTGGCCGTTATGGGTCAGACGGAAATGAACCGATGGCCAGGCAAGGCCGGCGAGTTGAACGACACGGCTGATATGAGAGAACTCCGTCGTGGCTGATTTCAGAAACTTCCTTCTGGCTGGCTGATTGAAAAACAAATTGGACACTTCGATCCTGGTGCCCGGCACGGCGGGGGCGTCCACGACGGAACCGCTGCCGCCTGCGACCAGGGTGAACTGCGATCCCACAGTGGTGTCTTGCCTTGTTGCAGTCGTCACCAGGACATGCGAGACGGACGCGATGCTGGGTAGCGCCTCACCTCGAAAACCCATCGTGGTCACCGAGGCGAGATCCCGATCGGACCGGAGCTTGCTTGTCGCATGCCGCTCGAACGCCAGGGGAAGATCGGCACGGCTGATCCCTTCCCCATCATCTGTCACTCGAATGAGGGTCAGGCCGCCGTCTTTTACATCGACCGTGATATGCAGGCCCCCTGCATCGAGACTGTTTTCCAATAACTCTTTTACGACCGCAGCAGGGCGCTCGACGACCTCGCCAGCCGCGATGCGGCTGACTACATCGCCTGGGAGGACATGGATCTTCGTCGAACAGCTGGCGGCAGGCATAAAATTAGACCCCGGGGGATGCCAGAAACAAGGAAGCCATCATGTGCCATCTCAATGGACGTCCGATCATCGAATGTCGGCCAGCTTGTTCTTGGCCAGCTTGGCCTCATCCGACGTGGGGAACTCTTCGATAACCCGCTTGAGATTCTTTTTCGATTTGGCAAGATCTCCGGTTTCTCCCGCTGCAAGCCCCGATTTGAAAAGTGCCGCCGGCACCTTTTCGTTTCCCGGATACTCTGCCGTGAGATACTCGAACGATTGCATCGCGCGGACGTAATCTTTCTGCTGATAGGCAGACTCGCCCAACCAGTAGTAGGCATTCGGCGTCAGCGACGTGCCAGGAAAGTCCTTCACAAATCGCTGAAAGCCGGCCACGGCAAGATCATATTTCCCATTGAGATAGTCGTTGTACGCGAGATTGAATGCCGATGTCGGAGTAATCGTGGGAACGCCTGGCACCATGGTCGATACATCGCCAGGGGAGCCCCCCTTCTGTGGTCTTGGGGGACGAGTCTGTTCTCCAGAGGTTGGCTCTGGCCTGGGCGCAACCGGGATACCTGCTCCCTCATCGGACTTGGCCAATCGGCTTTCTAACTTTTGGATCCGTACAGACAGGTCGTCGAACCTCGGATCAAACTTCTGCCTGGCGGACTCAGTATCCTTCACCCGCTCCAGAGACTCCAGACGCCGTTGCAACGCATCCAATCGCTTTTGATCTTGATCTTGAGATTTCGACACAGTCGACAAGTGGTCACGCACCTCCACAAAATCGGCGTGGTTGGCACATCCAGCGAGCCACAGCATTGCTCCGGCCGTAAGAGCCACACCCTCCCACGAATCTATTTTTTTGCGCATCACGGTTATTGCAACTCCTTCAACTGGGATAATTTATCGGACGCTTTTCCTGCCTCCGGACTCCGTGGATACAACGTCACCACCTGTGTGAAGGCTGAAGAAGCGCGCTTCTTATCTTTCATGGCCAGGTACGCGTACCCTTTCTTCAAGATCGCAGCCGGCACCTTTTCACTCCGGGGGAAATCCAGCTCGACGCGGTCATACGAATCGATCGCCTGTTGATAATCCTTCTTGCCGTAGTACGCTTCACCGAGCCAATATCGAGCGTTTGGAGACAGATCCGAGTTCTCATAGTCCCGTAAAAATGCGGCGAAGCCCTGCCTGGCTCCATCCAAATCTCCCTCACGGAACAGAGCCAGTAGACGTTCGTACTCGATTCTATCGGAGCGCTGGCCACCAGGACTGACTTGCTGGGTGGGCAGTTCTTCGGCCACGACAGCCGGCGAGATCGCTTCAGCCGGTTGCCCTGTTTCCACTTGCGCATGGAGCGCTGTCGAAGAGGTCTCCTGTTCAGCTTTTCGGAGCTCGGATGAAGGCTCCAACGCTGATCGATGAGCCGGCTTCGTGGTCGACGGACGCGCTCCTCCCTTGTTTCCCCCTCGTGCGCGCACATCCTGCGCGATCTGATCGAGTGCCTTGGAAAGGCTATCCAGACGACGCTCCTGCTCTTCGAAACGAGCAGCAAATTTCTGCGCGACAGAGGCGACACTCTTATTCACCTCGCTCAAATGACCGGTCACCGCTTTGTTCGTCTCATTGATATGGGTTGTCGACAGTCTGCCCGCCTGCTCTTCTTGGCTCAACCGCTCGCTCAATCCCGCCAGTATCTTCTGCTGCTCTTCTAAACGCGCGTCGAGATTCCTGGCAAGCCCGCCGTTCGTCTTCTGCACGGCCTCGATGATCTCTTTCCGCACCACCTCCATTTGTCTGCTCACATCGTCAAGGCGAGCGTTCACATCCATGCGGAGTTGGTCACGCTCCTGCTTATTCTTGACATCCTGAGCATTGAGGCTCTCACGCACCTGGTTGTAGCGGGTGGTATTATCCGCATCCAGCTTCGCGGCCAACTGTTCGAGGCGCTTGGTTTGCAGCTCAAGTTGTACCGAGCGCTGCTTGAGATCTTCCTGCTTACCCTGGAGTTCATGAGCCTGGTGCAATGCCCGCTCCAGTTCGCCACGCAACTGCGGCAACTCCTGCTCCCGAAGCACCGAAATCTCCTGACTCTGCCGCGCACGGGTCTGGGCCGACTCATCGCTCGTCTGCTTGATACGTTGCTGGAGATTTCGCTCTGTCTGCTTAAGCTCAGCCTGTTGGGCGAGGCAGCCGGCCGACAATAAGGCAGAGATCGCACAGACCGCTGTCCAGGTTCCCTTTGCATTCGAATGGTTCCACATTGTTCCACCCATACTTATGATAAAGGAATCCACGACTCTTTGTTCAAGGACAACGGAGTCACAGCCAGGCGACAAACAACATATCGCTTACTTCCCGACCTTCACCGCAAGATGTCCACGCCGATTCTGTTGGTAACAGGATTCCGCATGTTCGGTGCAGGACGGCCGCTCTTTCCCATACGAGACAACGGACAGACGATTGGCGCCGACACCCAGTTCGACCAGGTAGTTCCGTACGGCTTTCGCCCTTTTTTCACCGAGTACCAGGTTGTAGGCAGACGTCCCACGCTCGTCACAGTGTCCTTCAACCTTGAGCAGGGCATTCGAATTGGACTTGATCCACTCAGCATTGCGACTCAATGCCTGACGCCCCTCTTCAGTGATCACCCAGCTATCGTAGGCGAAAAATACATCCCGTAAGCCCGCTGCAGCCGACGCAGCCTGCTCGGCACGAATCTCATCGATTTGTCGTCCGGCATTGCTCGAAGGATCCACCTTGGCCAGCATCGTGCCGCTGCCCACACGCTCTTCTGAAGGATTCTTGTCCAGGCCCCGAAGCCCGCCGCCGCCGGGCTGTACGCTGGTGTCCGGGTAGCTACCGACACCGGGCTTGGAACTATCCGCCTTTCCCTGAGTAGACTGGGCATCGCCGCCGGATTGCACAGATTTTTTGCTGCAGCCAGGCATACCAATCAATGCCGCACTCGCTACGAGCGCCACACCAAACGTACAGAGTGTTTTGCGCATATCTTCCTTCTCCTTATTTCCGACGTTAATAAGCTCTGCCTTTTACCTTCATTTATCCGCTAGAGTCACTATTCCATCCTCAGGATGCCGGTGACCAGGAAGGTGCGCTATTGTGCGTGCCCTGGAAGGTGAGCCGCTCTAGATCCTTACCATCGGCATCAATCATGTAGATGTGACTCTTTCCCTCGACCGTCGAACTGAAGACGAGATGCCGACCATCCGGCGACCAGGATGGTGAATCATCGACACCAGGCCCCGTTGTCAATTGCATTCGTTTCTGTCCATCCGGCGTGATGACACAGAGCTTGTACTCTCGTTGCGTCCGGCACACATAGGCAATCCAGTTCCCGCGGGGCGACCACGTCGGCGCGGCATTGTAATCACCGTCAAACGTCAGGCGGCGCACATTCGTCCCATCTGAACCCATGAGGAATAACTGCGGCCCGCCGCCCCGATCCGACACAAATACCAGCTCTCGTCCGTTCGGAGACCAGGAAGGCGACAAGTCACCGGACGGGTTTACAGTCAATCGTTGGATGGTTTTTGTCCTGGTATCCAACCGATAGAGTTCGGAATTACCTTCATGACTGGAGGCGAATGCCAGGAAGTTTCCGTCAGGGGACAGCGCCGGAGTGATATTCAATCCCCCCAGAGAAATAAGAGTCCATCGTTTACCCGTCGCCAACTCGATCATATCGATGGTCTGAGTATTACGATCACGATAGGCAGTGAAGACAAGGAACCGGCGATCTGGAGACCATTGCGGCATGAGGTTCAGAAATCCATCAGCCGTGAGCTGACGCGCATCGTACCCATCATAATCCATCACAAACAACTCGCGAGCAGTTCCCTGCTGAGCCACATACGCGATCTTGGTCCGTGCGATGCCCGGCTCACCCGTGTACCGAAATACCAGTTCATCAACAAAGCGGTGCGCCATCAGCCGCACAACTGATGGAGACCCCGCATAGCGTTTCCCCCCCACAACTTCGTCGCTCCCGCTGTCGTAGACAAAGCCCTCCATATTCACGTCGGCATCCTTCTGCGCCTCTTTCATGACTGCTTTTCCCCAGACCAAGACCGAGACACCCTTTTCAGCTACTTGTTTGAATACAGCCTTGGAACCGGTCCCTGTCCCATTGCCGATATTGGATGGTGTAATTCCAAGACTGGGCAAATCCACCAGATCGAAGACCAAGGAGCGTTTTACATCCTTCTTAAGGACTTCTTCGATTCGCCCCCCTAACCACTCGGGACCTCCCCCGTTTTGTATCCCCGCAATACCCAGAGAAATCTTTTGGAAGTCGGGGCGGGTGACCTCAAGGAACACATCCGCTGCTCCAGATTCAAGAATACCGACAGCTCCTGCCAGGAACAGTACCCCTCCGAACCAGGCGCTGATCATTTTCACCTTGGTCATCCGACTGATTCTCCGACTCGAAATACCATCTCTACATCTTTATAGCTGTCTGCCATTTCAGCAGGAAATGCAGGCAGAATTCGCGGTCGCAGTACAGCACGCTGGCCCGCCAGATCAAAATAGGTGTTCCCGGAAGACTGCTGAACAACCACATCTTTGATCACCCCATCCCGTTGAAGCCGAAACTTGACAACCATCGTATAGGTTTGGCCTGTCATATCTACCGGGGGAGGCTCCCAGTGGCTACTAATAATGGACTGGACACGAGCCCAGTACGGATTCGACCCTGCCGTACCGGAAATCTTCAGGACCGTCTCGGGAGCCTTGACCGCTGGAATCTTTACGTCTTGCTGCGCCATCGGCTTGACCGGTGCCTCGCTCGGTTTCACCTCTTTTGGGATGTCCAGCTTGGCTGCAGGCTGAAACTGTTTGACCTTTTTCAGCTCCTCTTCCAATTCACGATTCAGCTCGTCGCTGACTGTGGACTGCTGGGGAAGTTTCGCCACCTGTTGGGGTTGAGCCGCCGATTTTGTTGCAGGGGTCAAATCTCCAAACTTCGGCGCATCTGGCGGAAGCTGAAGATCCTGCAGTATATCCCTTCTTTTTTCGCCTATCGGAGGCGTGGGAGAAGGCGTCACGCTTGGGGGCAGCGCCTTGACTGTAGGTGCCGGCTTCGGATCCGAAACCTTTGCTGATTCGACCGGCTTCACCGACTCAACCGGCTTTGGCGGCGTTGGCAAACTGACCAACGACACTTCCACAGACGTCAAAGGCCGTTCACTCTGTCGCGGAAACCGGAGCCCCACTGCCACGAGCAAGATCACCACATGAATAACAAGGGAAAGCACCAGCATTCGCTTGAGCCGAGCAGCCAGCCTGGAATGAGCATCCTGATCAAACCAGAGACCTGACTGGACCGACGCCTGGAACGCCATAACAAGCAGCCCCCTCGCACAAACGTTGCATCAATTTTTTGGCCCCGGGAGAGGCGGAATGTGTGGCGTCCCCACACGCTCCGGTCCAACCGGCTCGGTCACCATCCCGATTTTCTCGATCCCGGCTTTTTTCACACCATCCATGACTTGCACCACGACGCCGTACGGCACATCGCGATCTGCCCTGAGATAGAGGGATACATCTGGGTGGTCCCGTTTCAGGAGCTTCAATTTCTGTTCCAACTGAGCCACTCCCACCGGATCTTTATCGAGATACAACCGTTGATCCTGTTCGATCGTGAGCACCGAACGCATTTCCTGTTTGATCGTATTCGTGGCAGAAACCGGTAACTTGATATCCATCCCTCGATAGAGCAGCGGCGCAGTGACCATAAAAATCACCAGGAGGACAAGGACGACATCGACGAGGGGAATGACGTTGATCTCTGCCAGAAATCGGCGGTGACGAGACTCTAAGGTCATCCTCGAACTCCGACTGGAACTGGTTTCGTCTTCGATGCACTGGTCGAGAAGGATGACATCATCTCGATGGAGACCGAGTCCAATCGGAATGCAGTATTGCGAATCCGAGTGAGGAAGTAGTTATAGGCAATCACAGCCGGGATAGCCGTGAAGAGTCCGGCCGCCGTCGCAACCAAGGCCTCTGCAACTCCGGGAGCGACGGCAGAAATGCTCGCGGTCCCTTGGGTTCCGATTTCACGAAACGCATCGATAATCCCCATCACAGTCCCGAGCAATCCGACAAACGGCGTAATGTTCCCCGTCGTGGCAAGGAATGGAAGATAGGCCTCGAGCTGCGAGATCTGATGCTGGCCGAGATGGGACGCGGTCCGCTCTATGACCTGTCGATCAATTGGTCCTGAACCGATACCATTTCCCTCCTCGACTCGCCCAGGCCCCACACGTTCCATAAGGCCTTCGAATACAATTGCGGCGGGACTTCCTTCGATTCGGCCAACTTGTCGATAGAGATCATCGAGATCTCGTGTTTTCACGAGAAGCGCCAAAAACCGCTTGTCTTCGCGGTCAGCCACTCGAAAGGCCCGCCATTTGAAAAAAATTATGGCCCATGAGATGACTGAAAAGCCGAGCAGGACCAGGAGCACGATTTTTGACACGGCGCCCAGCGAACCTACCAGCCCGATGAGACCAGTTTGAAACATGCGGAATGACCTTTCTCAGCCTTAACAAGTTGTAGAGCAACCGTCTCCGCGCCCACCCTGAATCTGTCGAGATCGCCTCTACGCCGAGAGACGTGCCGCTCCCCGTCTTAGGGGGGACGGGAGAAGGAAGCTGGCGGACTTTTTTGTATCCTGCTTAGGAAGTACCCACAGTCCTGCCTACCGAGTCTAGCAAACCCAGGAGAAAATGGCGGGGCCGACGGGATTTGAACCCGCGACCTCCAGATTGACAATCTGGCGTCCTAACCAGCTGAACGACGGCCCCTCGAAGCTCTACGTATAGCGGGAGATGTGGGTGACACGACTATATCTAGCGGTCGGTCCTGTCTAACATAATCATTATGCGATTCAACTATCTGCCCCACCCCCTAAGCCAGATCTCGTGATGGTAGGCGGAACAGGGATCGAACCTGTGACCCCTGCCTTGTAAGGGCAGCGCTCTCCCAACTGAGCTATCCGCCTGATTTTCTTAGCAACCTTGGGGATGCTACCAACTCCACTTGGCCTTGTCAATCGAATCTCGCACCCTTCTTGCATTTTTCAGTTGCTGTATACTCCGCCGCAATGACTCAGATCTCGCCAGGCACATTTTTACTCGCGACGCCGGTTTGTACGAGGGAAATACCTGTCATGCACCCCCTTCAGACGTCCCCGTTCAATGTGCGTATAGATTTGCGTCGTGGCGATATTGGCGTGGCCCAGCATAGCCTGTACTGATCGAAGATCGGCGCCACCTTCGAGCAGATGCGTCGCAAATGAATGCCGAATCATGTGAGGCGAAATGACCTGTGTGATCCCCGCTCGCCGTGCGCGAGACCGCAGCAACTTCCAAAAAGCTTGCCGCGTCAAGGGCCTGCCCCGTCTCGACACAAACACATATCGCGATGCCCGCTTCTTGAGAAGCTGCGGCCGCGCCTCGTCCGCATACTGCTGCAGGAGCTGTCGAGCCGCCTCGCCAATTGGCACGAGACGCTGTTTTGCGCCCTTGCCTGTGACCCGAAGATATCCGACATCAAGATTCACCTGCGCGACTTCGGCCATGATCAATTCTGATACGCGAAGCCCCGTCGCATAGAGTACCTCCACCATCGCACGGTCGCGCAAGTCTTCCGGGGTTGGAAGCGCCCCCAGGTCTAACAATGCGATGATGTCTTGTTGCGACAGCGTTTTGGGCAACCGAACACCCCGCGACACTGGAGCCAGACCGATGACAGGACTCTCCCGAATCATCCGTTCCCGAATCAGAAACCTGAGCCAACCGCGAATAGCGGAGAGACAGCGCACAGAGGACGCGCGCGATAACCGCGCCTCTTGCAAGGAACGAAGAAATCCCGTGAATGTCTCTGGCAGGAGAGGCTCGAGCGGCACAATGCCTTTTCGCTGCAAGTACGAGTGGAATTTACTCAGGTCACGGCGGTAGGCTTCGACCGTGTTGACGGAGAGCCCTCCCTCGACACGGAGATAGCTGAGATATCGCTCGGCCAGCGGGTCCAGTATCATCGACGCGATGATAGCCAATCGCTCAGATGAACACAATGAACCCTGTGGGAGTTTACCTTGACACCCCACAGGGTTTCCGATAGTAGTCACCTGCGCATAACATGATCCATCACATTGCCCAGGAGCTCATGGCCCGCCCGTTGCTGTCCGTTTTTTCACATCGCTCGTACGTACGTTCGGCATGCTGCTGTCTGTTGCTCGTGCTTGTCTGGAACATGTCCTCCCTCTTCACTGGGCTCGAATTCTATGACCATGCCCTTGCAGACACAGCCCCGGCAAGCCCGGCAAACAACCCCACACTGAACCAGGCAAAGCGCCTCATCGATGCAGATCAGGCTGAGGAAGCCCTCACCATACTCCGTCGTTTTCTAGCAACATCCCCGAAACCCGACCTGCTCGACGACACCTATCTCCTGCTCGGCGCAGCGCTGCACCGTGCGAAGCAAGATGGGGAGGCCTTGAAGTTCTTACGGCAGTTGGAAACCGAGTTTCCCAACTCAGAGGTGGCGGACCGGGGCAAATTGATGCAAGCCAGGGTTCACGCAGCAATGGGCAATCTCGACCTGGCCATGCCGATCTTAACGGGCCTGCGCAACCTGTCAAAAGATGATCGCACAAAACGCGAAGCTCTTCAGCTGAGCGGCAGCTTCTATGCTCAAAAAAAAGACGCGGCCCGTGCCATTCAGGCATGGCTCGATGAAGTCGCATTAGGAACCGATGACCAGGCTGAAGACGTGCGTGCCCGCATTCGAGAGCTGGCCAACGAGACGTCTGACAAGAAGGCTCTTGAGCAAATCAAAGATACCTTTCCACGCAGCTTTCCCGGCGATGTCGCATCCCTCCGGCTGATCGATCTCTACATCAACCGTGGGGAAGAACACCAGGCCATCCGGCAAATCCAGCAATTTCTCGTGAACTTCCCGACACACCCGCAGGCAGACAAAACCTCGGACCTCCTTACAACACTCCAAGCCAAACTCAAATCCAATCAGTTTTTCATTGCGGCGGTCCTGCCGCTTTCAGGGAAACTCGCCTCCTTTGCCAACGAGGTTCTGAGCGGCATCCAACTTGCGGTCGAAGCGAACAGAGACAAGGCGGGGAGCGCGTCGGTCGGCCTCATCGTCAAAGATTTCGAATCCGATCTCGGCTCGTTTTTGGACGACTTCTCCGAACTGCTGAACACCGATCGCCCCCTCGCTGTCATCGGCCCGCTTCTTTCGAAGAATCTTCCAGCCATGGCTGAACTCGCCGAGCGAGCCCACATTCCCCTGATCACACCGACAGCGACGCTACCCAACGTGAGGCGGCTCGGCAACTACGTATTCAGTACGGCCCTCACCTTTCAACTACAAGCCAAACGCATTGCAGCCTATGCCATCAAGGAACAAGGATTCCGCCGATTCTGCATTCTGCATCCCGACACGGCCTACGGCCGTGAATTGGCCCGTCTCTTTGCCCTGGAAGTACGGCAACACGAGGGAGAAGTGATCGCGATCGAATCGTACAAAGAAGGCGAAACCGACATGAGCGCACAGCTCAAACGCATGAAGGAAGAGGATATCAAGCGATATGGTTTGTCTATGCCGATCGATCAGACCAAATTGACCGGGAAGCTGACAAAGCTGGACAAGAAGGTTCTCTATACGCCGGGCTTCGACGCGATCTTTATTCCAGGCCGCGCAGCCGACGCCGGCATCATCACAGCTCAGCTCAATTTCCACGACATGAAGGTTCCATTCCTAGGCGCGAACGGATGGAACTCGCCCGACTTTGCCCGCACGGCCGATTCGTCGGTCGACGGCGCCGTATTCGTCGATGGATTTTTTTCGGAAAGCCCCACCCCTGTCGTACATGATTTTGTCGAGCGGTACAAGAAACGGTTCCAGGTCAGCCCGACACTCTTTGCGGTGCAGGGCTATGATGCCGCGAAGTTGGTGATTGATGCAGCTCACTCAGGCGCTTCCTCTGGCGAAGCGGTCCAAGAACAGCTTTTGAACCAGCCGGATCTCTCCTCCCTCACCGGGCCGGCTGCATTTGGACAGGACGGGACATTGAATCGGCCGCTCTTCCTGATTCAAATCAAACGCGGTCGATTCGTTCAGGTGAATTAACAAAGACAACCGGATGAATTCCTTACCCCAAATCCTCCACACGATTTCCTACATGGGCCTGCCACTTCTCTTCGCAATGGTCTTGCACGAATATGCCCATGGTTGGGTTGCCTATCGGTGCGGCGATTCGACGGCCAAGCTCCAAGGTCGGCTCACCATGAACCCGCTGGCGCACATCGATCCATTCGGAACCGTCATCTTGCCGCTGATTTGCCTGTTGATACCGGGGGGATTCTTCTTGGGCTGGGCGAAGCCGGTCCCGATCGACCCACGCGCCATGCGCCAACCACGTCGAGACATGGCGCTCGTTGCAGCGGCAGGGCCGGCCATGAATCTCGCACTGGCCATCGGCAGCGCCCTCCTCTTCGCGCTCCTGCTGTCGATTGACCCAGCAGTCGGCAACTACTGGTCCAAGTCGGAAAATACCGACCCACAGGACACCTGGCACCAGATGTTCCTCTTGCCGATTGCGGTGATGTCAGTCTACTCCGTCTTGATTAACGTGCTCTTGATGCTGTTCAATCTGCTGCCGCTTCCTCCATTGGACGGCGGGAGAATTCTGACAAGCCTTCTTCCAAGGAACGCGGCAATGGCACTCATGCGCGTGGAACCCTATGGCATGTTCATCCTGATGGGACTCATCATACTCGACCCACAGATTCATCTGATCCATACCATTACAAGCACCTTGACCCACAGCCTCTCCAATTCGATTCTCTCCACCGCAGTCGGTCTCGGAGCAGGAAACCCACCATGACCACACCCAGGAAACGAGTCCTCAGCGGCATGCAGCCGAGTGGGCTGCTGCATCTCGGCAATTATCTTGGCGCCTTGGAGAATTGGAAAGGGCTTCAGAATGAGTTCGAGTGCTTCTTCTTTGTCGCAGACTGGCATGCGCTCTCGACAAACTACGCCGATACCAGCCGCATCCGGGAGTTCGCCCGCGAGTTATTGATCGACTGGCTGGCCGCAGGCATCGATCCTGCGAAAGCCACGGTGTTCGTACAGTCGCGTGTCCCGGAGCATGCCATCCTGCATCTTCTGCTCTCCATGATAATTCCTGTCGCCTGGCTGGAGCGGAATCCGACCTATAAGGAAAAACAGGAACAGCTGAAGGAACGCGATCTGGGTACGTACGGATTTCTCGGCTATCCGGTCTTGCAAGCCGCAGATATTCTTATCTACAAACCTGATTTCGTGCCAGTAGGAAAGGATCAGCTGCCGCACCTGGAGCTCACCAGGGAGCTGGCCCGCCGATTTAACAGCCTGTACAAACCGGTCTTCCCGGAGCCGATGGAGCAGCTCACCAAGTTCCCGAAAGTGCTCGGCACGGATGGCAGGAAGATGAGCAAGAGTTACAGCAACACGATCAACCTGTCAGACCTCGAACCGATCGTACGCCAAAAACTCAAGACGATGGTCACAGATCCAGCCCGCGTCCGACGTCACGACCCTGGAAACCCGGACCTCTGCCCCGTGTACGATTTTCACAAAATCTTTTCATTGCCGATGATTCAGGAGCAGATTAATACCGAATGCCGGACAGCTGCCATCGGCTGTATCGATTGTAAGAAACTCGTCGCGGATCGAGTTGTGGAACGAATGACGCCAATGTGGGATGCGCGCGCGCGCCTGAGCAAAGACCCAGCCCATCTGAACGACATCGTGGCAGAAGGCAGCCGCCGGGCAGGCGAGGTCGCCAAAGCGACGCTGCACGATGTAAATGAGGCAATGAATATCTAGCAGGATGCTGAAAAAGTCCGCCAGCATCGTTCTCGCATCGTTCAGACCCTCAACGTACCGCAAGGGTACGCCTCGGGCCTTCACTCGCTGCGGCCTTGCTGGACAGCCTTTTTGAGCATCCTGCGACCATTATGAAGCCGGTATCGTTCGGTACGATTCAATCGATGTTTTATATATAACAGAGTTTTCCCGTAGCCTCCTAGATGGAGTGGAAAATGAAAAATTGCAGGATATGGCAAGGCGGCCTCGTGTTATGTGCCCTGGTCGGAGGGCTTTCTGGCTGCGGAAGCTGGATGCATTCCGACAAGCAGTCTGTCACTATTTTTACCAACCCGCCTGAGGCATCGGTCGTTATCGACGACTACCTGCACCTCACAGCGCCTGGCACAGTCACGCTCAGTCGGAAAGGGAACCACCTCGCGCAAGTGAAGAAGGAGGGCTTTCAGCCTACTTTTTTCAAGATCGATCGCACCTGGTCCTGGTGGGTCCTCGGAGATATTTTCGGCTGCCTTGTGATCTTTTCACCAATCTGCATCATGAATGACATGGACCAGGGCGGCTACTACACCTTCGACGACAAGATCTATCTCACGCTCGATCGCCTCACCGGATCAGAACCAGCGCCATCCAAATAGCTTACAGGCCGACCGGACAGACTGGCATAGGCCCGTCAGGATACGGCGGGCGTCGATAGCGCCGCTTATTCCAACAGGCGAGGCATTCCATGGCCAACCGTTCATACACGTGGATTGTCTGCAGGACAACTTGAGTTGTGTTATGGTGAGCCAGGCGAGAAAGGCGATTCATGCCGCGAGGAGAGGGAGCATGACCGCACTGGTATTGGCATTCATTCTACTGGGAGCGAACTGGAGCAGCTCATGGGGCGCCGATCCGCCTTGCGACAAATACCCGTCGGGGAAGCAGGTACGTTGCGCTGAGATTTGGAAAGAACTCAACAAAGAAGATGGGCCTCTCATCGCTCAGTTCGGGCTCGATCAGCTGAAGCGGCGCGAGGAAGGTAAAATCAACGCCGAGCAGCACCTGGGTGAAAACATGGCGTTCATCAAACAGTCCACAGAAAAGCGCCTTGAACGGCTTCGCGCCAGGATGGACAAGGAATAGCCCCTCACAGTGGTTCTGCTTTCGATTCCCCCGATAGAGGTCCAGCCGAGTTCAGCAAATCCCGTCCCACAATGATCGGCGCCTTGAAATGAACCGCCAGCGCGATGGAGTCAGACGACCGGCTATCGAACGTCTTCACTTGATCCTGCACCGCAACGGTCAAGGCACCGTAAAAGGTACTTCCCCTGAGCGTGATGACGGTCTTTAATACTTTCCCGCCGTATGCTTCCAAAATTGTATGCATCAAATCGTGGGAGAGGGGGCGGGAGAGCTTCTCGCCATTCAACGCACTTTGGATCGACCTCGCGACTGTAACGTCGACGAAAATGGGAATAGCCTTACCTTCGGCCCACAAGAGCACCACAGGACCGTGGTCGGACATGCGAACCTGGACATCGGTGATCGTGACCTGCTCCGAGATTGGCGGTGAGGATTCGCTGGCTTGTGCGACTGGTAGCGCAAGCCAGCCGAGAACACAGAGAGAGAGGACGGACCGCATGCATGCCATCATGGTCACCTCCGGCGGTCAGGCACGGAAGAACTGATTCGTCTCCTTTTCCTGTCCGATTTCGGTCTCTGGGCCATGCCCTGTCACGACGATCGTGGCATCCTCCAAGGTATAGAGCCGTTCCCGGATGGATCGCTCAATAGCATCAAAATCGCCGCCCCAGAGATCGGTACGTCCGATGCTGCCACGAAAGAGTGTGTCACCGGCCAAGACCAAATTATCGCCGGGGACATGAAAACTCATGGACCCGGGGGTGTGGCCAGGCGTATGGAGAGCGGTGACGGAAACCTGACCGACCGACAGTTTCTCCTCATCCTTGAGCCAGTAGTCCGGCAAAGGAACAGGACTGTAGGTGACGCCGAACTTCCGGCATTGCAATTCAAGATTGTTCCACAGGCCAAGATCATCCTGATGCAGACAGATCGTTGCCCCTGTCGACTTCTTCATCTCTCCGGAAGCAAGGAAATGGTCGAAGTGGGCATGGGTATGGAGGATATGTGTGACCGTCAATCCGAGTTTCTGGACCTCGCGCACAATCTGTTCATGGGCGCCACCCGGATCGACCACGATCGCCTGTTTTGTCACCGGATCTCCGATGATCGAGCAATTGCAACCAAGGGGCGGGACGGAAAAAGTTTTTCGGATCACAGCCGGCGTCATGGATGCATGCTACCCCCATGCTCCTCAGAGCGCAAGCAGCGGCCCTTCTTCATAGAATCCGACATGGACAAGCTGGCGCGAACCGTAGATAATCCTGGAAATCAGATAAGCGGGAGGGACCTGACGTGCAGGACAACACACCATCGAACCAATGGCGCTTGCCCGCATTATTCATGAGCGCTTCTGCTGCAATCGTGGATTCGCTGCTGCGACGCGCCTTCGGCTGGCAGGCTCGCCGCTCGCTTCCTCGACATACTGTTCAAGTACGCCTCGGAATCTCGCGGCTCCGCATGCCCATCTCGCAACGCGACTGCACGATTTCGCGACGAACCGTCATGAGTAATGCGGGCTCGTGGATCGGAGCCCTCACGCTCTGCCTGATGGCAACCGGCTGCAAACCTGACGACTCTCCGTTCAAAGCAGAGAATGAGTCGCTTCGCAAGCAATTGGCCAAGGAAGAGTCGGTCGTGACCTCTCTGCAGGACGGGAACAAGGTCATGCAGCAACAGATCGATCTGCTGAACCAAGAGCTGCGCGATGCGAAGAAATCTGCCGAGACTGCCAAGGCCGACGCAAAATCTGCCGCCGAGAATTTGGCCATACAAACAGCCCAGGCGAAGAAGTTGAGCGCAGACTTTGAGAGAACTGTAGCAGCTCAGGCAGCACAGCATATCCACGTTGAGGAGAAAGGGACACAGACTGAAGACCTTCCCCGCCCCTTGAGCAGCGTCGCCAAGATTGCAGAGGATGCGCTCAGCCGCAATGGATACCACATCAAAGTGAGTATCAAGACCGATCAGAAAGCGGTCTACGTGACTGAGCGCAAAGTCTCACCCCCTGCCTCGCTTGAAGTCGCCGGCTCACGGAATCAGTACGTGCTGTCGCTTCACGCGCTTCCCTCGAACGTCACCAGGCTCAGCGTCAAAGCCGACTTCGAAAAACTGGCTCAGGGAGGACGGGTCCTCAGCGTGAGCTCGGAAGAAGTCGCGGAAATTGAACGGAGCCTCATCCGCGAGATTAACAAGGCCTTGGCCTCTCCCAGCAAAACCTAGCAGTATGAACACGTCCACCAGCTTCGTTCTTGGCTCATTGAAATCCTCAACGGGGAGACGACCGCCTCACCACTCGGCGGCGCGCACAGACGTGGTGCTCCTTATTCGTCGCACCGTACGCCCCAGAGGGTACGCCTCCGGTTTCGAATCGTCTGCGGCCTTGCTCGGGACCAGGCGCATCTTGGCGCGCCGTTCCTCAGGCAAGGCCTCAGCGAACTATCACTCACCAAGGGATGGCTGGGATGATCCCAATTGCACACGGCTTTCCAATCCCCTATTTCACTTTCAAGGGTAGCCTGGTCGCTCCTCGAGTGCGCGCGTCGAACGAGCACATTCTGATCGTGCGCGTTCCGCAAGCAGGAGGACGGCCAGGCCACCCCCACCCATTTTTCAGCATCCTGCAATCAGGTCGCACCAAAGCTCCCTTTCCTTGGTAGGGGACAAGCCTCGTGCTACCATTTTCCTCCTATGGCCCTGTCAACCAGCGTACATGACCTCCGCACCCTCATTCGCTCTTACCACCCGCTCATCATCATCGAGACGGTGGAAGAGGACCGAGTCCTGGCGTTGCTGCAATCGGTGGTCGCACAGGAGCGCATGCCGTTATTCGAATGGTCCGTCACCAGGGGGCTGACCCGAAGCGATGACACACCGACGTTGAGCAAAATCACGGCCTCTCCTCTGGCTGTCCTCCAACATCTGCAGGGTCTGACCGTCGAAGCGGTCTTCTGGCTCAAAGATCTCGCGCCACACCTACAAGATCCAGCCGTCGCCCGTCAGCTTCGAGAAGTCGCGACAGTCCACGGGCACTCGCGTGCCACCTGCGTGCTGACCGGCCATCCCATTGCCCTGCCGCTCGATATCGAACAGATGGCTGTCCGTTTCGACCTGCGACTGCCGGATCGTGATGAACTCCAATCCATGCTCCAGAACGTCCTGCAATCGCTCGCTCCCAGAACCTCGCCCCGTCGTCCACGCTCGACCACCGTCGTGCAAAGCCTCCTCAGTTCCATCAACGAGTCCAAAGCGGCGGACCCGTACCCTTCGGCCAACGAGCGTGACGCCATCCTCCGCGCCTTGCAGGGGATGACCCTCCATCAGGGCCGGCAGGTTATTACGCAATGTCTCGTCGAGGACGGCACACTCTCCGCCGATGATGTGCAAAAGATTCTGACGCGCAAGGTGCAGGCCATTAAAGACGGCGGTCTGCTCGAATACTATCCACTTGAGGACAACCGGTTCGAGCTGGGCGGATTCGTCAATCTGAAGTCCTGGTTGGCACGGGCGAAAGTCGGGTTTACCGCAGAGGCCAAGGCGCTCAATCTCACGCCTCCCAGAGGCATCATGCTCGTGGGCGTGCCGGGCTGCGGGAAATCGCTGGCAGCGAAGGCCATTGCGCGGGAATGGCAGGTTCCGCTCCTCAAACTTGATGCAGGCAGATTATTCGATAAGTATGTCGGGGAGACGGAAAAGAATTTCCGCAAGGCGATCGAGACGGCTGAGTCGTTGTCTCCAATTGTTCTCTGGATCGATGAGATCGAAAAAGCGATGGCCGCAGGGGGCGGGAACGGCGAGGCAGATGCAGGGTTGAGCCGCCGGCTGTTCGGCGCATTTCTCACGTGGCTTCAGGAGAAGAAACAAGAAGTCTTCGTCGTGGCGACCGCCAATAATCTTTCCTTGCTCCCTCCCGAACTCCTTCGCAAAGGGCGATTCGATGAAATATTCTTTGTAGATCTGCCGGACGACAGGGAACGGGAATCCATCTGGACCATTCACCTGAGTCTTCGGAAGCAGGACGTGAAACAGTTCGATCTACTCAAAATCGTCAGTGCGAGCGACGGGTTCAGCGGATCAGAAATCGAACAGGCTGTGGTCGCAGGCCTCTATCGCGCGCTCCATCAAAAAACACCGCTCACAACTGACCTATTGATTGAAGAATTGACCAACACTGTACCTCTCTCCGTTACCCGGAGTGAAGACATCGATCAGCTCCGGGAGACGGCCCAAGGCCGGTTTGTCAACGTACGGTGAACCCGATGCGATTGCTCTTCATCACATCCGCGATCGCAATGGTCACGCTCGTAGGCTGCGCCACACCACAGGTCGAGCACCCTCGCACAACGACATCGGACGCGCGCCGCTGCTGTCAAGCCGGTGAGCGCGGGCCGAGCCGGAACGGCATAGTGCAGACAGCGGCCAAGCTCGTGGGCGCGAAAACGATTACGAGCAACGGGCGACGCATCGCCTATGACTGTGCCGGGGTGACTCGCGCCGTGTTTCTCGCGCACGGGATCGATCTCTATGCCGGTGAACCTGGCGAGCCAGACGCCAACGGCGTCCGAATTATCCATGCCCATATCCAGCAACAGGGCACGTTCCACCCAGGGCCGGTCGCCCACCCGGGCGATCTCGTCTTCTTCAACAACACATGGGACTTCAATCGGGACGGTAAGGTGAACGACCCTCTGACCCACGTCGGGATCGTCGAGCGGCGGGAGCCGAATGGCACGATCATCTTCATCAGTCGTGTGGCAGACGCTATCGAACGCTACCACATGAATCTCAGCCTGCCCCACGTCCACAAGACCTCAGACGGCAGAATCCTCAACGACTATCTTCGCCGAAAAGATGCCGCCGATCCATCCGATACCGGCTACCTCGCAGGGGAACTATTCGCTCAGTTTGCCACTCGGGTGAGGAACTAACAGAAGACCGGTACCAGATAGACAGAACCTATCGTCCTGCTACACTTAGCGAATGGATTCACTGACACCGTATAGTCCAACCACCTACGATGCCCCTTTACGCCATACAATGCTGGAAGTCCAGCAGAGACTCTTGTCTCTCTATTGCGCGTTGATTGTAGCGGAGCAACTCACCTACGAACGCATCCACGGCCGCGTCGGCTCAACAGACGAGCTCATCCAGTTGCTGCTCAGAGATCCCTGGTTTACATGGCTCTCCCCGCTCTTGGATCTGCTGCTCAGAATCGATCAACTCCTCGCTGATGACGCGTTTGACATCACCCATGAAAACGTTGTGCACCTTGTCGCCGAGGTGCGCAACTTGACCCACCCGTCGAATGAAGGAGATGGATTCGAGCGTGCGTATTACGAGGCCCTCAGGCGCGCTCCTGATGTGCTGCTCGCCCACTTTCACGTCACGCGCGCCCTGCAAGCAGAAGCCGCGTAAATCAATCCGGCGCCGGCATCGGAAGACGGTTGTAGGGTCTATCTTGTCTATCCAGTTCAACCAAATAAACGAAATAGACCAGATAGACCAAACCCACCAGGGTCCACAGCCTGCTACAGTAGGCGACAGAATATGCCGATATTCAAACAACCACTGGTGTCATTTTCTCAGTCGAATTCCAGGGACACCATTTTTCCAATAACCTGCTAGAATTATTTCATGCTACCTGTCTCGCATAAGACCTCATCGAGAGGATCCTGCCCTCTCCGCAAGCAACTCCTCGATATGCGAGGCAGCCTCTTGAGTCTTCACAAGGCCCTGATTCTGGCGGAACAAGTGACCTATGAACGCATCAATGGCAGAGTCGCATCAACCAGCCAACTGCTGCAATTGGTGCTGAATGATCCCTGGTTTACCTGGCTTCATCCCCTGTCTCAGCTGGTTATTCGCATCGATGAACTCTTGGATGACAAGTCCGAACTCTTGCACGTCGAGATGGAGCACTTTCTGATAGAGGCCCGCGCCCTGATCCGCCCTTCAGAGGAAGGAGATGGGTTCGAGCGCAGTTACTACGAAGCCCTCCAGCGGGAACCCGACGTCATCTTTGCCCACGTCGAACTCAAGAAACTTCTCACTAAAATCGCCGCGTAATCCTCATAACTGTCCGTGTCTTATCCAGATCATCGCCCCTGCCAGGATGCTGAAGCCCTCTGCGACGACGTTTCCTCAACCCTTGAAGCGTGAATCGTGAAGCGTATCTCAATATTCGCGCAAGACTCTCGAGACACGCGCGAAAAGTGGAACTGATCGGACGTTTTATCTTCGTGAGTCGCGCCTGTTGCGCATGTCTAGCTTGTCTCGCCCACAATTCACGAAGGGCGCGAAGCGAGCATGCTACCAGTGGCGGCCTGAGGCGAGGAAAGCAGACACTTCCGCATCGGGCAGCGGCTTGGCGAACAAGTAACCTTGACCGTATTCGCATCCGAGCAGGCGGAGCGTCGTCAGATGTTCGGTGGTTTCCACTCCCTCGGCAATCACCTGGCGCCCCAGTTGATGCGCGAGAACGATGATGGTTTTCACAATCGCAAGGGCGTCGTCGTCAGCTCCCAGCCGCCGGATGAACGACTGATCGATCTTTAGAAACGTGATCGGCAGCTGCTGAAGATAACTCAAAGACGAATAACCAGTGCCAAAATCGTCCAGACAGGTTTGAACTTTCTGCGATTCGATCTGTTTCAACACAGAGGTAACCGCTTCAGGGTTCTGCATCACGTCCGATTCCGTGATTTCGATCTTGAGGCTCGGCGGATCTAAGCCGGTTGCCAGCAGAACCTCCTTGACCAGCGCTGCCAGATCGGCATTCGCCAAGTGGCTGAGCGAGAAGTTTACACTCACAGTCAACGGGCGAATCCTGGGAAACTCAGCCTGCCAGAGCTTCAGTTGCTTTGCGGCCTCCTGAAGACTCCACTCACCGATCCTGGTCATCAAACCCAACTCCGTGGCAACTTCCAGGAACACTTCCGGCCTGGCGAGCCCATACTCAGGATGCTCCCAGCGGAGCAATGCTTCGAACCCGGTGACAAGCCCGGACTTCAATGCCACGATTGGCTGGTACTCCAACCGGAACTCCCGCCGGTCCAGCGCCTGCCGAAGCTCGGCCTCCAGCTTCAATCGGACCATCGCCTGCTCATGCATGGCTGTGTCGAAAATCACGAACCTCGTCCGACCGGAGACTTTCGCCTGATGCATCGCGGTCGTCGCATCACGCAAGAGCTGTTCGCCACATTCGTACTCCTGGTTGCTGCACGTGAGGCCCATGCTGGCCGTGAGGCACACTTGTCGGCCCTCAACCGTAAATGGCGTAGAAAATTCCTGCCGGAGACGATCGGCCACGCGCGTCGCATTGCCAACCGCTTTCAGGTTATCCAGCAGAAACGCGAATTCATCCCCTTCCATCCGCGCCACCGTATCAGCCGAGCGCACACGACGCAGAATCCGTTGGCTTACCTCCATCAGCAGGCGATCCGCTGCCGCAGGCCCCAGACTGTCGCGTACCACACGAAAACCGTCGAGATTGAGATACAGCAACGCAAACAGATGGCTAGGTTGACGCCTGCTCTGTTGGTAGACCCGATCCAATCGGTCTAAAAAAAGCGCACGGTTGGGGAGGCCCGTGAGCGAGTCGTGAAACGTCTCCAGAAACAGCCGTTGCTCAGCCTGGTGCTTTTCTTCGATCAACCGTTTCCGTTCGAGCGCCTGTGACACCGAGTGACCCAGGCGGGCGAGGCGGTCTTTCAGCAGATAATCGCTTGCCCCTGCCTTCATGCATTCGACCGCCATATCCTCACCGATACAGCCCGACACGACAATAAACGGAATATCGAGCCCTCGCTCTTTCATGAGTCGCAGCGCATCATGCGCTGTAAACTGCGGCATGGAGAAATCAGAAAGAATGAAATCGACAGGCTGGTCGAGTGCGCGGATGTACTCATCTTGCGAATCGACGCGGCGGGAGGCCACAGAGAACCCAGCCTCCTCAAGTACATCGAGAATCAGCTCCGCATCATTCGGAGAGTCTTCGAGCAGCAGCAGGTTGAGGTTCGTTGCCATTGCCGTCCACGTCTGGTACGGGGCCGTACCTTTCCCTCCAAAAGGAGTGTGCAAGCGCCGGCCTCGCTCACGACCATGGCTGAGTATAGAATGAGACCCACCACCGGCCAACGAAATATTGAGAACCGCGCATCGAGACATGTGGAAGCAGAGGGGCTGACTGGTTCGCCCCAGCAGGTTCATCTCAGAAGAAAGCCCTGGGGTCATCTCACGTTCAGAAAAGTAGAATGTCCCTGTTTTTCCGCCCTGTGCAGTCTGGAACAGCCAAAGCCTGGGTCCGTATTCCCGACGGCACGAAGGTCAAGCACCGGCATGAAGGACATGTTGGATTTATCGATGGGCTCACCGAGATCGTCAGCGGACCCAACCGGAATCCTGACGGGAAGACGCAGTATCGCATGAATATCGGGGCGCCGGATCGGCAGCTCGTCACCGAGAACGATCTATCGATTTTGATCGACGACGAAGACCTCGTGATCATGCTGCGTCAGAAGGCGCCCTACCGCCGCGCTGTCACACAATCGCTGCACAGCGTGCTGACGCCTGATCGCTTCATGAAACCGGCTTAGCTTTACAAGACAAGCCAGAAGGATTGATCTGGACAACGGTTCTTGCCTGCCAATCATAACGGAAACCTGCTACGCCAAAGGCCAGAAAGTGATCCTGGTTACCAGCCAGATTAAGAATGGCAAATGGCTGTGCAAGTTTTCGATCCGGGGTTCAGCCATCTCGACAACGGACTGCATGGCCAGGATTCGTCGAAAGGCTACAAGACGGAATGGGAAGCAAGAACCAACGCGTTTCAGCGCGCTAAGTTGCTGCTAGGCGAACCACAGGATCTGACCACGTCCCTCTCCCCACAGCATCAACAGTTGCAGTAGAAGCCTTCCTGAATGATATGAGTTACGCCCAGGTCCGGTGAACTTCGCTGACGTGCTCCACCCCACCCACACCACCAATGATCCATCGGACATCGTCCGGGATCGTGACTACCCGTAGCTCGGCCCCATGGCCATTGGCAGCCCCACCGAGTTCCTCCACGACTTGGGCCAGCTTCAGGTCATCGCGCGGGATCATCTTTCCGCATTGATTGAGTCTCGGCTCGTTCGGCGCCGCCGCCTCGGGCCAATAGGCGCCGAGATCCACCTCCGTAAGCGCATCCTGCTGGCCCAGCTCACGCAATCGAAGAAACGCCTGATGACTCACGCAAAAATTACCGTAGCTTTTATTGATCACAATCTTTTTCATGGATTGATCCTTTCCTCTTCCTTGTCGTGGTTCTCGACGTCGCGCCCTTCTTGATCATGCCGTGCATCGGCCACATTTCCTATACGATCAGGCTGCGCTGTTCGTCAGCCTGCCTTTACCGGATCTGCGTACTTACTTGTATAGATCCCAGACCAATGGCAATAGCGCCGGTTGGCCCAGGTATTGACTTCGGCACTCTCAGTCGTCCCATATCGCTTCCCCAGCACAGCGGTAAACGTATTCAGGTTCCCCTCGATCTCCTGAAGATCCGCATCCGTGATCTTTCCCCATTTCGCTTTGAGTGGCGCCTTGAGCTGTACCCAAAAGGCTTTGAATTGTTCTTGGTTCATATGGCACTCCTTTCTCGCGTGAATAATTACAGCGTAGACAGAACACGACTGCTGCGTCCCATCGGTTTGACACAACCACTTCCCTCGTTGGACACAGTGGTAGTGGGCCACGCACGTGTGGCAATCAACAGAACCTCTGGCGTAGAAGCGGCGGAGACTGGAGAATCAGACGCACGGGAACGTGGGAGGGAGTGCTGTGCGAGAGATGGGACAGTCGACGTGGCTCAGTACGTCATAAGCTACCCTACAGGCCCATGGGGCGAAGAGTCAATTGTCTGGGATCTGCCAGTCAATCGGAGCCGATCCTGCATCGACAAGACGTCGATTGATCTGCGAGAAGCAGCGACTTCCGTAAAACTTTCTAACCGAGAAAGGAGAGGGATGTGCCGTTGCAATCACGGTATGGTGTGCTTGTGTAATCAGTGCCCGCTTCTTCTGAGCTGCGCGTCCCCACAGGATGAAAATCACCCGGGTTTGCTTCGCTGCAACCAATTCGATAATGCGATCGGTGAATCGCTCCCAGCCTCGTCCCTGGTGCGAATTGGCCTGGCCAGTGCGGACCGTGAGAACCGCATTGAGCATGAGGACGCCCTGCCTGGCCCAGGGTTCCAGATACCCATTATTGGGGATCCGGCATCCGACATCTTCGCGCAGCTCACGAAAAACATTCTGTACCGAACGGGGTAACGGTCGAACGGTCGGCTGCACAGAGAAACAGAGGCCATGGGCATGACCAGGGGTTGGATAAGGGTCCTGGCCGACGAGCAACACTCGGACCTGGTCATACGGTGTGGCAGTTAATGCGTTGAAGATGTCCTTACGAGCGGGCAGAATCGTCTGCCCATCAGCTAATTCCTTTTGTAGAAACGCATCGAGCTCTCGATAATAGGGCTGGCGCGTTTCATCTTTGAACAAAGAACGCCAGCCGAGAGGAATGGAAGGAAGCATAGGAGAAACTGATACCACAGAGCAGGCACTAATGCTCCCCGAAAATCAGAGCCTAGACAACCCCAATAATTCAACCGCAATGAATCGGTTCGAATTCAACTCTAACAATAAATGATTCACCCATGAGCTGAATCTCGTGATGGAAATATCAGAAATTCCATATTTAGAGCCAAAATAAACACCGTTGAGCCCGGCTCATAATTTGCTTTGACTCCGAGACATCGATCGGACCAACCACATAAGCATTGAGCAGGCATTAGCCAATACCCTCACACTTTGCGATGAAGATCTCAAATTGCAGAGAAATACGAATGACGTAATACATCCGGTGAACCAGCTATGGCTCACCTAAAAGGATCTGCGCTGTATGCTGCCATACACTAGGGAAGGTCTGATTAATTCATGTTTGCACGAAGAACTCTGTTCCTGGGTGGATCAACGGGGGCAAACAGGTGGGAATCCGCTGGTCCGAGCGCGTCTTTCTCGGGGTTAGCCCGCTGTCGGGCCGCCCGGAACCTCGG
>JACRLR010000060.1 GCA_016219645.1 Nitrospirota bacterium | reverse complement strand
TTTCGTATTGGGTATGGCTATGACGTCCATCCATTGGGGCCAGGGCGTAAACTGATTCTTGGCGGGGTCGAAATTCCCCATAGCAAAGGGTTGGTTGGTCATTCTGACTCCGATGTGCTGGTTCATGCCGTTTGCGATGCCTTGTTGGGCGCAATGGGAGAGGGAGATTTGGGCCGGCACTACCCCAGTTCGGACCCCAAGTACAAAGGAATCTCGAGCCTCAAACTATTGGAAGATGTCATGTCGAAGCTGACAGTGAAGGGGTATCGAGTGGGAAATATTGACACCGTGATCGTGGCTCAAGCGCCCCGCCTTGGGCCGCACCTCGCGGCGATGCAGAAGACCTTGGCAGAAGCCGTCGGGATTCTCCCTGAATCAGTCAATGTCAAGGTGAAGAGCGGAGAAGGGTTAGATGCCGTAGGTCATGAGGAGGGCATGATCGCCCATGCGGTCTGTTTGATCGAGCCGACCTGAGGTCGTAGGATATACTGCTGATGCTGGCGCACATTACACAAGACCTCAAGGCGGTCTTTGATCGAGATCCGGCGGCAACAAGCAAGCTGGAGGTCGTTCTCACGTACGCAGGCTTCCATGCGTTGTTGGCGTATCGAATTTCCCATTGCCTCAAGTCGATGGGTGTTCCCTTCCTACCGCGTGCGATTTCACAACTAGCCCGCTGGGTAACCGGTGTGGAGATTCATCCTGCCGCCAAAATCGGGACGGGGTTTTTCATCGACCATGGTATGGGGGTGGTGATCGGCGAAACGGCTGAGATTGGGGACTACGTGACTCTCTTTCAAGGGGTGACTTTGGGGGGGACAGGTAAAGAGCGTGGCAAGAGGCACCCGACGCTTGGCAATCACGTGGTGGTTGGGGCTGGGGCCAAGATTCTTGGCGGGATTACGATCGGCGACAATGTGAAGATCGGGGCCAATTCTGTCGTATTGAAGAATGTGCCCCCCAATTCGACGGTCATCGGGGTGCCTGGCCGTGTGATTAAGTCCCTGGGCGAACGCCTGCCGGATGCGACGATGGACCAAGTTGATCTGCCAGACCCCATCAGCGACCGCTTTTTGGCTCTTGAGCAGGAATTGATCGACCTCCGAAAAAGACTCGAAAATCCTGATGAGAAGTCTAATCCGTAACCGTTA
>JACRLR010000059.1 GCA_016219645.1 Nitrospirota bacterium | reverse complement strand
TTGGCGGAATCGGGCTTGAAGCTCGACGTTGCCAACGACCTCTGGGAAGCCGCGCAGAAAATCGTCAAGTTGACCGGCAAAGCAGGGTGAAGGGAGAAGGGTGCCGGGCCGGGTCTCAGTGCTCGCCCACCGCGCACACAAAAGTCGATTGTGATGAATAGAGATCGGTTGGTGCTCGCAGGGTGAAAGTCGCGTCTCGGCGCGACTAGGGTTGGGTGGGTGAAAACAATGCGCGCAGTGTGAGGCTCAGCCCGGCACTCTTCCAAGAGAAAAACAGACAAGACAAAGAGGTTTATCGTGAGCATTCTCGTCAATAAAAATACGCGAGTGGTGGTCCAGGGGATTACGGGCAAGGAAGGCTCGTTCCATGCGACCCAATGCAAGGCTTATGGGACCAAGGTTGTGGCAGGCGTGACGCCGGGGAAGGCCGGGCAGGAAGTCGAAGGCATCCCCGTGTTCAACACCGTGACCGATGCGGTAAAAAAGACCGAGGCCGACACCTCGCTCATCTTTGTGCCGCCGCCTTTCTGTGCCGATGCCATTCTTGAAGCAGCCGATGCCGGAATCAAGTTGGTCATTTGTATTACTGAAGGCATTCCCGTCAATGACATGGTGAAGGTCAAGCGAGCGCTCCGCGGTCGGGATGTGCGGCTGATCGGGCCGAATTGCCCAGGCGTCATCACGGTCGATGAAGCGAAGATCGGCATCATGCCGGGCTTCATTCACAAGAAAGGTGTGGTCGGGGTCGTCTCTCGCAGCGGCACCCTTACGTATGAAGCGGTCCATCAACTCTCGACGCTGGGATTGGGCGAGACGACCTGCGTCGGGATCGGCGGTGACCCGGTCAATGGCACTGGTTTTGTCGATGTGCTGCCGTTATTCGAGAAAGATCCAGAAACGCAGGCCATCGTCATGATCGGCGAAATCGGCGGCGATGCCGAAGAAAAAGCCGCCGAGTTCATCAAGGAAAACGTGAAGAAACCGGTCATCAGCTTCATTGCCGGCATCACCGCGCCTCCTGGACGCCGCATGGGTCATGCCGGAGCAATTATTTCCGGCGGCAAGGGGACGGCAGCCGAAAAGATGAAAACCCTGGAAGCGGCCGGGGTCATAGTCGTCAAGAATCCAGCTGAGATCGGCGACGCGGTCAAGAAAGCGTTAGGACGGTAGTTCCCCGAGTACGTTCTTCCGTTGGCATCCTCCTCCGCCACTTCGTGGGCCGTATCTCTACGGCCTATCCATCGCCTCTGCTTCGTAACGCGGGTGTGACGCTTGTCATGTCTTTCAATGGGTTATTCGCTGGCGTTCCAGAGTCAGAGGAGGAGCAACTTGTAATGGCGGCTGACAGAGGATCGAGCAAGAGTCACGTACTCCGTCGCCACAGGCATGCCTGCTTGGATATTGGATTTACCGATAGCTCCAATCCGTTTTATCTATTTTCAAAACTGAACGCGGGGTTGCTACTGTTGGCGCCGTTCGCCCCGACGATGCGACAAGCGCATCCCCTCCTGATCGCTC
>JACRLR010000058.1 GCA_016219645.1 Nitrospirota bacterium | reverse complement strand
ATCGCCTTGCTGGAGGCCAAGCTTCTTGAGGGCATTGGCGCAGCGGTTCACTTGTCGGTAGAGCTCAGCATAGGTGAAGATGCGTTCCTGATCGTTTTCTCCCACCCAGATCAGGGCCACTTTGTTCTTGCGCCAGGTCTTTATGTGGCGGTCCAAACAGTTGTAGGCGATGTTGCATCGCGCGCCGACAAACCATTTCGCCCACGGATAGTCCCACTCCAGGACTTTGTTCCAAGGCGAGAACCACTCCAGCTCCTTCGCTTCACGGCTCCAAAATGCTTCAGGGTCGGCGATGGATTTCTTGTACTCGGTTTCGTAGTCTTTGATAGAGGCTGCGGCTATCGTCTTGGCGGTCGGCTGGTACGTTCGACTTTCCTTCAACAGGGTCTCGATCTTTTCGCTCATGGCGGTCGCGTCTCCTTATCTCAGCACAGTCCATCCTCGACGCGTAATTATGGAGAAAGTTGGAGACGCCTGCAACCATACAGTTGTTCTGAGCCCATCTCGTTGTGGCGCTGCGTATGGAGAAAGTTGGAGACGCCTGCAACCATACAGTTGTTCTGAGCCCATCTCGTTGTGGCGCTGCGGGCTCTTCTGGATTCCGTTTCTTGACACCTGTCTAGGCCGGAGATAGGCTGACCCGATGACCAGCGAACGACATTTTGGGGAGAAGAGCCTGTTGTGTGGGCTCTTGAGACTGCTCCTACTGGGCGCTCATGTGGTTGGGCTGTTTTCGGTCGTCGCCCTGTCGCCCGCTGCGGCGCAATCGGGCAAGCCGGACGGCCTGTATTACAAGTCCTGGGCGATCATTATCGGGATCGAACACTATGTCGTGGCTCCTCCCATCCCGGGAGCGATCAGCGATGCCAAGAAGGTGTCTATGCAGGATGCCGATGGGCACGATCGAGGATATCTTGTGCCGTTTGACGCACAGGTCAACAACGCAACAAAGTCGATCACGGTTGAGCACTTAAAGGAATTTACGAGACGGTCGGCTTCCAAACACACGCTCCTGCTTTTCGATGCCTCGGTATTCGGGTGGGAGACCACTGCGCCATCCGGGCTGTCATTGGAAGGGCGGCAGGTGCCTGAATCTGATACGGAGCGGCGTGCAGTCCAAGTCATGAGTGCGGCAGGTAAGGGAGAGGCTGCCGTTCACTCTGAGAAAAGCAGTCATTTTGTGCAGACACTATTGATCGGACTGTCCGGTGCTGCCGATTTGGACGGAAACGGTTGGCTCATGGCTTCGGAGTTGGGGACCTATCTGGCGCGACAGGTTGAGGCTGCCTCCAATGGTACGCAACATCCAGTGAGTCTACGCATCGATGGTGATGGAGATACGACGTTGGTTGAGGGACGGAGGTCTGCGTTTACGCTTGGTGCTGGTCCTCGGACTCCTTCGGAACGGCAACAGGAGGCGCAGGCTCACTACGAACGTGCCTTTGTGCTGTTGCAGGAAGGGAAATCAGGAGAAGAAGCGCTAGAACGACTGGATCGCGCGATCGGTTATGATCCGACCTTCGGCAATGCGTACGTGCTGAAGAGTTATGTTCGATTGGAAGTGGTGCCGAATCTCGACGAGGCCCTGGCGG
>JACRLR010000057.1 GCA_016219645.1 Nitrospirota bacterium | reverse complement strand
CTTGTTTAGCGGATTCGTGGGAGCGGCTCTGCGGAAAAAGCTCGGCCACTAATTTCTGACTATGTCACATCTTGTAGACATCGGTTCTTTCAAGGTCGGACAAGGGCAGCGCCCGTTTCTGATTGCCGGGCCTTGCGTGATTGAGAGCGAGCAGCTGGTAATGGACACGGCCGGCCATATTGCGGACATTGCGAAGTCACTGGGAATCCCCTACGTCTTCAAGTCGTCATTTGATAAGGCCAACCGAACGTCCATTACATCGTTTCGTGGTCCTGGGATTGAAAAGGGCCTGGCGATACTCAAGAAAGTTAAGGACCACTTTGCTGTGCCTGTGTTGACCGACGTGCATACGGAGGAGCAGGCGACCGAAGCCGGGAAGGTGGTGGATGTCCTTCAGATTCCGGCCTTTCTCTGTCGGCAGACGGATTTGCTGATTGCCGCTGCCAAGACAGGGAAAGTCGTGAACGTTAAGAAGGGGCAATTTCTCTCGCCGATAGAAATGGGCAATGCGGTTAAGAAAGTCGAAGAATGTGGAAGCCGTCGACTTCTGCTCACCGAGCGTGGGTCGTCATTCGGCTACAATAATCTTGTCGTGGACATGCGGTCCTTTCCTATCATGAGAAACTTCGGGTATCCTGTCGTCTTCGATGCGACGCACAGCGTTCAGCTGCCGGGTGGCGGTGGGTCCAAATCCAGCGGCCAGCGGGAATTCGTCGAGCCGTTGGCCTGCGCCGCGGCCGGAGCGGGTGTCGACGGGTTCTTCATGGAAGTTCATCCGAACCCCGACGAGGCACTGTCCGATGGGCCGAATATGGTCCCGTTGCATCACTTAAAGTCCTTGCTCGAACGGGTCTTGCGGATATGCGACGCAGCCAAGCCGAGAAGCTGAAAGCTCCCGCGCGGCGTGGTCAATCTACGAAGGTGAAGGCAGCTAATCCAGTAACGAAGGTTGCGAAAAGGCGAAGCCAAACTATGACGGTGAAGCCATCTGGTCGAGATTCGAAAACTACAAAAATAGAAGAAAGTCTTGCCGACGGTCGGCGGGTGCTCGAAATCGAAGCGCGAGCCGTCCAATCGCTTGTGGACCGGCTGGATGCCAAGTTCGCAAAAGCGGTGCAGCTGCTTGTTCAGTGTAAGGGAAAGGTCGTCGTCTCCGGCATGGGGAAGTCCGGTTTGATTGGTCAAAAAATTGCCGCGACGCTGGCCAGCACCGGTACCTCCTCGTTCTTCCTGCACCCCGCCGAAGGTGTGCATGGAGATCTCGGAATGTTGGCTCGACGCGATGCGTTGGTTGCGATTTCCAACAGCGGTGAAACGCAGGAGTTGCTGCAGCTGCTTCCATTTGTGAAGCGTCTCGGTATTCCGGTGATCGGGCTCACAGGACGAATG